>CALVPU010000176.1 GCA_944353735.1 uncultured Eubacteriales bacterium
ATGCGCTCGGTCATCTCGCCCTGATACTGCGGCGCGAACTTCACGCCCACCAGCGCGGTCGTGCCGGCGACCACCACGCGGCTGTCGGCGATTTCGGAGATGCGGTTGACGTTGCCCTCGACCTGACCGGAGCCGGTCAGCCAGTCAAACGCCACGGGGCGCTCGGTGGCGCCGCCGCCGTTGGTCGCCGTAGGCGCGCCGCTGGTCTCGGGCATGAAGTCGGTCTCGGTCGTGGACTTCGGCGCGTCGGCGTTCATGCACGCCGTCAGCGCCAGACACATCGCCGCCGCCAGCGCGGCGCAGGCGATCTTCTTGAAATGTTTCATGCGTTCCAACCTCCTTGCACGCTGTATTTTCGGCGCATGCGGTTGGAAATATACCCGTTTCTCCAGCGCGGCGGGCGGAAGAAATTGCCGTATCTCAGTCGGTCTCGCGGTAGAAGCAGCAGCCGCCGATGAACTCGCGCAGGATGGAGTTGACGGGAATCTCGTCCTCGACGTCGCTTTCGCAGATGTAGTTCAAGAACTTCACCAGCCGGCGCGCGAGCGTGTAGTGCGGGCTGTGCGGCTGCACCGCCAGCAGCATCGGATAGGCGTACCGCTTCATGATCGGCAGCTCGTATGCCAGCGAAGAATTGAACATCGCGTCCGCCGTCTCCTGATAGGGAAAGATGTACTTCTCCTCGCCGCGGCGCACCGAGGACCACATCGCCATCGTGTCCTCCGGCAGCGTGCGGCGGAACTGGTAGTCGCGCACAATGCGCCGCAGCAGGCGCGCGTCGGTGGTGCGGATGCGGTTGTGGTCGTCGAGGTTGAGCATGGTCAGGGCGCTGATGTAGATCTTGAACTTCATCGCGCGCGGCACCGAGCGCGTCAGCTCGTCGTTGAGGCCGTGAATGCCCTCGATGATGATCGGCTGGCCCGGCTCGACGCGCATGGGATGGGTTCTGGGCGCGCGCCGTCCGGTGCGGAAGTCGAAGGTCGGCGCGTCGACCGTCTCGCCGGCGAGCAGCTTCGGCAGGTGATCGCACAGCAGATCGACGTCGAGCGTGTCCAGCCGCTCGAGGTCCAGCGAGCCGTCCGGCTCGCGCGGGATGGCGTCGCGGTCGCGGTAGTAGTCGTCCAGCGACAGCTTCACCGGCCTGAGCCCGTGCACCCGCAGCGCGATCGCCATGCGGTGGGCGAACGTGGTCTTGCCCGACGACGACGGTCCCGCAATGAGCATCACCCGCGCGCCGCTGGCGATGAACTGGTCGGCGATGCGCTCGATCCTGCGCTCGTGCAGCGCCTCGTTGACGCGGATGAACTCGCGCAGGCGGCGTCCCTGCGCCATGTCGTTGAGGTCGGCGGCGTTCATGCAGCCGAGGATCTCCTGCCAGCGCGCGCTCTCGGCATAGGTGCGCATCAGCTTGGGCAGGTCGGCAAACGGCGCCACGCGCGCGGGGTCGGCGGCGTCCGGCATGCGCAGCACCAGCCCGCCGGCGTATTTCGTCAGGCCGAACACGCGCACGAAGCCCGCCGAGGGAACCATCTCGCCGTAGAAGTAGTCCTCGCAGCCGTCGAGCGCGTAGAGCGTGAAGTGGTCGAACTTGCGGTAGCGCAGGATGCGCAGCCGGTCCTGCTGACCGGTGCGGGCGAAGTAGTCGCGCGCATCGGCGGTGGAAACGTCCTTGCGGACGATGGGCGCGTCCGCCGCCGCCAGCGCGCGCATCCGCGCCGCGATCGCCTCCGTCAGCGCCTCGTCCGGCGGGCAGGCGCCGATGGTCAGGTACAGTCCCTGACCGAAGGAGTGCTCGATGCGCACGCGCAGTCCCGGCGCCACGTGCCGCGCCGCCGCCAGAAACAGCAGCTGCAGCGAGCGCTCGTAGATGCGGCGGCCCTCCTCGTCGGCGTAGGTGAGCGCGCGGGCATAGGCGTACTCCTCCACCCGCTCCGCGAGCGACCGCGTGCGCCCTTCGATGCTGATGCCCAGCGCGCCCGCGCCGCCGTCGGGCAGCCGCGAAAGCAGGTCGAGCCAGCGCTCCGTCCCCGCACAGTTCATTTCCATTCCGTTCAGCTTCGTGTACACGCGCCGACCCTCCCTCGGTTTCCGCGTTGGCGGACATGAATCTATTGTAGATTATACCACGCCCGCGCGCGGAATGCAATGCGCAGCCCTGCCGGAAAAGCCATGCGCGCGGCATGCAGGGCGGCGCGCATGGCTGCGGAACCGGCGCGCCGTCCCGGACGCAAAGCGGCTGCCCGGCGCATGCCGGGCAGCCTGATGGAGGTATGGGGATTGCGCGCAAGCGCGCAAACTGCAATCGTTTCCGGGGATCAATCGTCGTCCTCGTCCTCGCGCTTGCTCGCCTCGACGATCTTCTTGGCGTCGGCGGCGGGAACTTCCTCGTAGCGCTCGAAGTGCATCGTGAACGAGCCGCGCGCCTGCGTCATGGAGCGCAGGTCGGTGGCGTACTTGAACATCTCGCTCAGCGGGGCCTCGGCGGTAACGCGCTGCAGGTCGCCGACCTTGTCCATGCCCATGATGCGACCGCGGCGCTTGTTCATGTCGCCGATGACGTCGCCCATGTACTGGTCCGGCACGTCCACCTCGACGTGGTAGATGGGCTCGAGCAGCACGGGGTTGGCGCCCGTCAGCTGCTTGAACGCGAGGCGCGCGGCGGTCTTGAACGCCATTTCGGAGGAGTCAACCGGATGGTACGAGCCGTCGTACAGCTCCGCCGTCAGGCCGACCACCGGGAATCCGGCGAGCACGCCGTGCTTGATGTTGTCGCGCAGGCCCTTTTCGACCGCGGGGATGAAGTTGCGCGGGACGGTGCCGCCGACAACGGAATCGATGAAGTGGAACTCGGTGTCCTCTGGGTCGGCATTGGGACGGAACTTGATCTTGACGTCGCCGAACTGACCGTGTCCGCCGGACTGCTTCTTGTGGCGGCCCTGCACGTCGATCGGCTTGCGGATAGACTCGCGGTACGGGATCTTGGGGTCCTGCAGCACGCAGTCCGCGCCGAACTTGCTCGCCAGCTTCTTGGCGATGACCTCGATGTGCATCTCGCCCAGGCCGGAGAGCACGGACTCGGTGGTCTCGACGTTCTTTTCGAGCTTGATCGTCGGGTCCTCCTCCATGAGGCGGTTGAGGCCGGAGAAGATCTTGTCCTCCTCGCCCGCCTTCTTGGCGTAGACGGCCTTGGAGATGCAGGGCGCCGGGAACTCGAGGTCCGGGAACTTCACGGGATTGTTCGCGTCGCACAGCGTGTTGCCGGTGGCGACGGACTGCAGCTTCGCCAGCGCGCACAGGTCGCCGGCGCAGACCTTGGTGGTCGTGTTCTGCTTCTTGCCGCGCAGGAAGTAGATCGTGCCGGGCTTCTCGGTCTTTTCAGCGTTGACGTTGTACAGCTGGGTGTCGGCGGTCAGCACGCCGGAGATGACCTTCATCAGCGACAGCTTGCCCACGAACGGGTCCGCCATGGTCTTGAACACGCGCGCGGAGAAGGGCTGGTCGTCGGCGCAGACGCGCTCGACCGGCTCGCCGCTCTTGGGATCGACGCCCTCGAGCACGTGGCCCGCCGGCGACGGCATCAGGTCGATGATGTAGTCCAGCAGCTTCGCCAGACCGACGCGGGTGATGCCCGAGCAGCACACGACCGGCACGACGGTGCCTTCAAGGATGCCCTTGCGCAGGCCGTGCATCATCTCTTCGGGCGACAGCTCGCCTTCCTCGAAGAACTTCTCCATCAGCTCGTCGTCGGCGCCGGCGGCGGCTTCCATGATCTGCTCGCGCGCCTTCTCGACGTCGGCGGCGACGGAGGCGGGGATGTCCACGGCCTTGAGCTGCTTGCCCTCGCCGGTATACGCCTTGTTCTCCAGCACGCAGACCACGCCGCTGAACTTGCCGCCCTCGACGATGGGCACCTCGATGGGCGCGATGTGGCTGCCGTACTTCTCGGTGATGGTGCCCAGCGCCTTGGTGAAGTTGGCGTTGTCGCGGTCCATCTGGTTGACGACGATCATGCGCGCGGTGTGGGTCTTGTCGCACATCGCCCACGCCTTTTCCGCGCCCACGCTCAGGCCGGAGACCGCGCCCACGGTGATCAGCGCGGCTTCGCTGACGGCCATGGGGCCGACCTGCTCGCCGGCAAAGTCAAAGTAACCGGGCACGTCGATCAGGTTGATCTTGGTGTCCTTCCACTCCAGCGGCGCCATGGCGGCGCTGATGGAGATGTGGCGGCGCACTTCCTCCTGATCGTAGTCGGTGGTGGTGCTGCCATCCTCGACGCGGCCCTGACGGTCGATCACCCCGGCGGTAAACAGCAGCGCTTCGACCAGCGTGGTCTTGCCCTCGCTGCCGTGGCCCACGACGCAGAGGTTGCGGATATTCTTGGCCTGATAGTCTTTCATGAAAAAATTCCCCCTGTTCGATGATCTGCCGCGCGGGCGACCGCACGGGTCTGGCTCGGGGCGTCTGTCTGCTGAATCCATCCAACGCGCCGGCTTGCGTGCTCCGGCGATGCAATCTCTTGGGCGCGAATCAAACAGCATGGCCGCGTTCGCCACAGTATTTATATTTTAACAGAATTCCTTTCATTTGAAAAGACCTTTTTGGCAGGATTTTCGGTTTTTGTGCGGAACTATGAAGCAGTTCGCTTGAAATGCACCGAAAAGACCGTCGGAGTTGTTGGATATGCTGAAGAAATGGTTTTCGCTCATCGCCGCGGCGGCGCTGGTCTGGCTCGCGGCGGCGCCGGGACTGGCGTTTGAGACGCGCGAGGAGATGCGCGCGGCGTACGGCGCGCTGAGCGGTTTTGCCGGCGATACGCCCTACGCGCAGGTTCCGCGCGTCGAAGCGCCGCACGAGTCCGGCGCGCTCGACCCCCTCGCCGTCGCGGACGCGCTGGACTACCTAAACTTCCTGCGCGCGCTGGCGGGCGTGGAGCCGGTGACCATCAGCCGCCTCTATGCCGACCGCTGCCAGCGCGGCGCGGTGCTGCTCGCGGCGGTGGACTACGCCAGCCACGACGTGCCCCAGCCTGCGGACATGGACGGCGACTTCTACCAGTCCGCGCGTCTGGCGACGACGGCGTCCAACGTCGCGCGCTTCAACTGGATGCGCCCGGACATCCTCCGCGACGGCATGGCGTACTTCGCCCGCGACGACGGCGTGGCGAACCTCGCGGCGCTCGGTCACCGCCGCTGGCTGCTCGACCCGGCGATGGCGCAGACCGGCTTCGGCCTGGCGAACTCGGCGACGGGCATGAGCTACGTGGTGATGTACGCCCACGACCGCGGCAACGCCGGCGCCGAGTGGTCCGAGGTCTGCTGGCCCTCGGCGGGCGTCTTTCCCGTGGAGCTGATGCACGCCGACCTGGCGTGGTCGATCTCGCTCAACCCCGAAGTCTACGACCTCGCGCGCTCGGACATCACCGTGACGCTCGAGGAGGCGTCGCTCGGGCTGCGCTTTTCGTTCCACTGCAGCGCCGGCACGGGCGACGGCTTCTGCACGGTCAACTTCGACGCCTACGGCTCCGGTCCCTGCGTCATCTTCCGTCCGGACTTTTCGCAGGCGGACTTCACGGACTACCTGCAGAACCAGCGCTGGACGGTGCGCGTCGAGGGCCTCGTGACCGCGGACGGCGAGCCGGCGCTTCTGGAATACGCCGTCGAGATGGCGTCGCTGTACGCGCAGGACGTCGCCGCGGTGGAGCTGAGCGCGCTCGAGCTCAGCCTGCGTCCCGGTGAGACGGCGCGCCTGCGCGCGGCGGTGATCCCCACCTATGCCGACGACCTCGCCGTGTCGTGGTCCAGCACCGACCCCGCCGTCGCGACCGTGGACGCGGACGGCAACGTCTCCGCCCTCGCGTCCGGAACCTGCGAGATCGTCGCCGCCAGCGCCAACGGCCGCCAGGACCGCTGCGCGGTGACGGTATCCTGATTCCGCCAAGGTCACATTTCCCCAACCTCTGCGCCCCGCAAAAAACCGGCCCTGCCGATTGTTCGGACAGAGCCGGTTTCGCTTCCCGGCGCGCTTCCGCGCGCCCCGCCTGCGCCGGGCGCCGATGACCGCCACGCCTTGGGCGCGGCGGCAGGCGCTTCACCGCGCGTCAATTGGTTGTCGGTTCGCCTTCTGTCCCGCCGCCAGCCTGTTCCATGCAGCGACCGCAGGGCTCAAGCCCCCACATCTCCGCGACGGCGACCGTCGACAGGCACGGCGCGTCCATGCCGCTGCACGTCGGGTCGGCGTGATACTTCTCGCCGCCGTGCATCGGCTGCCAGACCAGCGCGCCGCGCTCCGCCTCGGGGCAGATCCACACCGCCACGCGCGTCTCGCCGCCGACGCGCCCCGCCGCGCAGCCTTCCAGCGCGATCTCCTCGCCCTCGGTCAGCGCGCACAGGCGCGACAGCCCTTCGTCGCTCAGCCAGCCGAGCGCGCGAACCGCCGTGTCCACCTCCTCGTCGAACGCCGTCTCGCGCGGCGCTTCCACCGTGACCGCGACCACGTTTCCGTCGTGCAGACAGGCATAGACGTCGGCGTCGCCAAGCGGGAATGCCATCAGGTCCGCCGAACCATCTTCCGTCCACGCCGCGCCGGTAAGTCCGGCGAGCGCGTCGGCATACTGGCTGAACGGCATGACCGCCGCCTCCGACAGCGCCGGCGCGCACAGCATGAGCGCCGCCAACAGGGCGGCAAAGAGACGCCTGCACATCAAGATGCACCTCCTTTGCCCGCTGACCGCGGGTCCGTCGGGTCCCGCGCGGCGAAGCTGTCCAACCGCCGCGCGGATACTTATCGAATACTTTACCGGATACCCGGATGCTGTTCCAGGGTCTTTTCGCAAAGCCAGTTCCTCGAATTTCCGCCGTTCCACATCCGCCGTCGGGCGATGTCCGCGCGGGCGGGTGGACAGCCGTTCATCCTTGTGCTGTCCGCGCCCGGCGCACAGGCTGTACCGCCCGTGCGCCGCAATTGATTCAGACAAATGATGTCAATTTGCCTGCGAACAATTCTGCGCGCCGCCCGTGCGCCCGCGATGGGTTCAGAGGCGCTCTTCAAACGCCGTCGCCCTGGCATCTGCGCGCGCCGCGCCGCTGTCGGGCTTGATCTCCAGACCTTCGATGCCGGCGATCATGGCGAGGATGTCCTCGTCGTCGAGTCCGGCGTCCATCCACGTGACCATGACGTCGATGCCGTCCGCGTACCAGTTCGCCATGCCGGCTTCCTCGTCGATGTGCGTGATCTCCACGCGCCTGTCCGCCTCGTCGGGCACGACCAGTTCGCCGTCGATGATCGCGTATGTCTTCGGGACCTCATCGCCACCGGGAACGATCTCGCCGTCGCGCATGACGTAGGACGGATCGCTCGCCGCGAGCGCGCTGCCGGTCTCGGCGTAGCGCTCGAAGTGGACGAAGATCGAGCCCGTTTCGCTGTAGAAGGTCGCAGCCAGCACGTCCGCGCGGACGCCGTCGTCCCACTCGGCGATGTGCGCGCGCAGCTCATCCAGCGCGTAGCCGTCGGGCAACACGGTGAATTCCGGCACGGTAAAGCTCAGCGCCTCGGGATCGACGGGCGTGCCGACCGCGTCGGGTCCGAAGTCGTAGGTGACGCCGACGCGCGCCGACATGTCGACCGCCTCGAGCGCCTCGATGAACTCCGCCACGCCGTCCGCCGCCATCAGCTTCTCGACGTCGCCCGCCATGCCGAGCGCCGACAGCATCAGCCCTGCGCCATCCGCGAGCAGCGCCTCGTCGGAATCGATCACCACCGCGCCCTCGCTGTCCAGACTGCCGGTCACCGG
>CALVPU010000177.1 GCA_944353735.1 uncultured Eubacteriales bacterium
AATACGCGATCGCCTCGCCGCTGCTCGACGCCGTCGCCGTCGGCATGCAGTCGATCGAAGAAATCGACGCCAACGCGGCGCTGTTCGATGCCGAGGAAAGCGCCGCCGCACGCTTCGAGGCGCTGCGCGCGCGCAAACGGCACATGATGGTGCACGACTGGTGCGAGGGCTGCGGTCGCTGCGCGGAGCGCTGCCGGCAGAAGGCGATCGCCATCGTCGATGGTCGTGCGCGCATCGACAACGCGCGCTGCGTGTTCTGCGGCTACTGCGCGCGCGTCTGCCCGCAATTCTGCATAAAGGTGGTATGAAGATGCGCATTCTCTGTCTGGACGTCGGGCAAAAGCGCATCGGTGTCGCCGTCAGCGATCCCCTTGGTTTGACAGCGCAGGGCGTAGAGACCATCTTCTGCCAGTCCGACGCCGCCGACATCGAGCGCGTGTGCGCGCTGTGCCAAACCTACGAGACCGACCGCGTGCTCTGCGGACTGCCGCGCAACATGGACGGCAGCGAGGGCTTTCAGGCGAAGCGGACGCGCGCGTTTGCGGAAAAGCTCAGCCGGCGCGGCCTGAACGTGCGCTTTCAGGACGAGCGGCTGACCACCCGGCTCGCCACGAGCGTGCTGCTCGAAGCCGACGTGCGGCGCGGCAAGCGCCGCGAGGTCGTGGATAAGCTCGCCGCCGTCTGCATCCTCCAGACCTGTCTGGATGCCGGCGGCTGGAAGGCGGAGAAAAAAATCTTTCGGGGAGGAATTTATCGAATGAGCGAGAATCACGAAATGGACATGGACCGCGAAAACATCGTCGAACTCGTGGACGAGGATGGTCAGGAGGTCGCCTTTGAGCACCTGATGACCCTCGAGCACGAGGGCCGCGCTTACATCTGCCTCGTCCCCGTCGAGCCCATGGACGACGTCGATGAGGATGAACTGGTCATCATGCGCATCGAAACCGACGAGGAGGGCAACGACTTCTACGCCACCATCGACAACGACGCTGAGCTCGACGCCGTGTTTGAAAAGTACCTCGAGATCGCCGAGGCGGATGAATGACCCGCTCAGGCGTCTGAGCGCCGGACAGCAGTTGCTGCCTGGCGCCTTTTCGTCCCACCGCCAATTCCTGACGCTTTTCGTACATTTCCTCCTGAACGTCTGCGCTTCCCACAATTTTTTCGACGCGTTTTTTCCAAGTCGTTGCAATTTCGCTCGGACGGTGTTATAATAGTGATGTCCGCAAAGGCGGAAAAACAGCAAAGGAAGGTATGAGACCATGAAGAAGATCCTTGCAATGGCCCTGTCCCTGATCCTCATCCTCTCGATGGGCGCGGCGGCGTTCGCCGACGAAGCGGTGGACACCAGCCGGACGATCCTTGTCGGCGTCATCACCGACGTGGGCGGCGTCAACGACAAGTCCTTCAACCAGACCACGTGGGAAGGCATGCAGGCGCTGATGGAGGAGTATCCGAACATTCAGGCGAGCTACCTCGAATCCAGCACGGAAGCTGACTACGGCACCAACATCCAGACCTACGTCGACGAAGGCTACGACCTCATCATCTGCGTCGGCTACATGCTGGCGGACGCGCTGCGCGAGGCGGCGGAAGCCTATCCGGAGCAGAAGTTTGCCATCATCGATGACGCGACCAACGCCGACCTGCCCAACGTCGCCTGCCTGATGTTCGCCCAGAACGAGGCGTCCTATCTGGTCGGCATCGTCGCCGGCATGATGACCGAGAGCGGCACCGTCGGCTATGTGCAGGGCATGGTCTCTGATTCGATGAACCAGTTCGGCATTGGCTACATCGCGGGCGTCAAGGCCGCCAATCCGGATGCCACGATCCTGCAGTACAACGTCAACTCCTTCGCCGACGCGACGATCGGCTCCGCCGCTGCGACCGACATGATCACCAATGGCGCGGACGTCATCTACCACGCGGCGGGCGGCAGCGGCTCCGGCGTCATCGAAGCCTGCGCCACCAATCAGGTGTGGGCGATCGGCGTCGACACCGACCAGAGCCCCCTCGCGCCCGACTACGTGGTGACCTCCGCCATGAAGCGCGTGGACACCGCCGCGCAGGACATCTCTCTCGCCGTGCTCAACGGCACCTTTAAGTCCGGCGAACACGTCTACGAGCTCGCCAACGGCGGCGTCGACATCGCGCCGACGCAGGACCTGCTGAGCGAAGAGGTCATCGCCGCGGTCGAGGACGCCAAGGCCGCCATCATCGCCGGCGAAGTGACCGTGCCCTCCACCATCGAGGAGCTCGACACGCTCCTCGGCGGGCACATCTTCACCCTCGCCGACTGATTCGGCAATTTCCCCTGACGGCGCCGCGCCGATAAGCGCGGCGCCGCTTTTTCGCGCCGCATGAAACATCGCAGAAAAAAACGCCGTTTTGCGCAAATTCCGTCGATTTGCGGTTGAAAAATCGCGTAGTTTTGTTTATTATAGAAGTGGAATGCAATGATACCCTGATTAGGAGGTGCTTTTGATGAGAGAAATCAGCATGGCAGAGGTGGAGAGCCGCCGCCAGGCGATCCTCGACACGATCAAGGACCCCACCGCGACCCATGAGCAGAAGGTGACCTATCTTGCCCGTCACGCGGAGAACTTCTTGAAAGTGCTCGACGAACCGGCAGAAATGGACGAACTGATGCGCTGCAACGGCGACGTGCGCTGCATCTGCAACCTCAGCGAAGGCGAAGCGCCCTACCGTCCGCGCTACATCACGCCGGACTATCCCAAATTTCTGCGCGAGGGCAGCGCGTTTTTGCAGCTTGAGCCGCCAAAGGACCTGTTCGAGGCGCTCAACAGCCTGATGATCCTCTACCACAACGTGCCCAGCATCACCAACTATCCCGTCTTTATCGGCGACCTCGACGAGCTCATCGAGCCCTACATCAAGGACCTCGACGATGCAACGGTGATGAAGGCGCTGAGGCTGTTCCTCACCAGCGTCGACCGCACCATCCTCGATTCGTTCTGTCACGCGAACATCGGCCCCCGCGCGACGCGCGCCGGCGTGCTGCTGATGCGCGTGGAAGCGGAGCTGGAAAACGCCGTGCCGAACCTGTCCATGCGCGTCGCAGAGGACACGCCGGACGAATACCTGCTCGAGGGCATCCGCTGCGCCCTCAAGTCCGCTAAGCCGAGCTTCGCCAACGACGCCATGTTCCGCGCCGAACTGGGTGACGACTACTGCATCGCCAGCTGCTACAACGGCCTGCTCAAGGGCGGCGGATCGTACACGCTTTCGCGCCTGCTGCTGAACAACATCGCCAAGCGCGCGAAGGATATAAGGGACTTCAAGGAAAACCAGCTGCCGTTCGTGATGGACGTCATGGCGCGCTACATGGACGCGCGCATCAAGTTCATCGTCGAGGAAAGCGGCTTCTTTGAGAACAACTTCCTCGCGAAGGAAGGATTGATCGACCGCAAGCGCTTCACGGCGATGTACGGTCTGGTCGGCTTGGCCGAATGCGTCAACCTGCTGTTTGAGAAGGAAGGCAAGACCGGGCGCTTCGGGCACTGCGCGGAGGCAGATCAGCTGGGTGTGGAGATCATAAACCAGATCGACGCCTTCAACGCCAGCCACTACAACCCCTACTGCGAAGCCACCGGCGGTCACTTCCTGCTGCACGCGCAGGTCGGTCTCGACTCCGACCGCAACACCAGCCCGGGAACGCGCATCCCCATCGGCGAGGAGCCGGACGAGCTGATCGACCACCTGAAGAACATCAGCCTCTTCCACAAGTACTTCCCCTCCGGCACCGGCGACATCTTCCCCGTAGACATCACCGTGCACCGCAACCCGCAGTTCGTGCTGGACATCGTCCGCGGCGCGCTCAAGATGAACATCCGCTACCTGTCGTTCTATTCCAGCGACAGCGACGTCATCCGCATCACCGGCTATCTGGTCAAGCGCTCCGAAATGGAGAAGCTCGACCGCGGCGAAAACGTGCTGCAGAACACCACCGGCCTTGGCCTCGGCGCGGCGAAGAACTGCAAAATCCTCGACCGCAGGGTGCGATGAACGTGAAGGCGCCTGTCAACCGGATCATCCCCTTCAGCGCGGTGGATGGTCCCGGCAACCGCACCGCCATATTCGTGCAGGGCTGCACGTTTAACTGCCGCTACTGCCACAATCCGGAAACGATCCGCGCGTGCGTCCACTGCGGGGCGTGCGTGCCCGCCTGTCCGACCGGCGCGCTGCAACTCGAGGGCGGCAAGGTGACCTACGACATCCGCAAGTGCGTGCTCTGCGACGCCTGCGTCCACACCTGCCCGCACTCGAGCTGCCCGCGCATCCGCTGGATGACCGCCGCCGAGGCCATGGCGGAGGTGCGCCGCAACG
>CALVPU010000178.1 GCA_944353735.1 uncultured Eubacteriales bacterium
GTGAGGGTGTGCTTCGCCGCGCATAGCCTCGCGTTATCTTGTGTTTTCGCGCGAGTGCATATCGTTGTGTGCGGTTTCGCCGCATGCAGGTCCGCTGCGCGAGGGCATATCGCTGTCTGCGGTCCCGCTGTGCGGGAGTGGTTCGCCGCGCAAAGCCTCGCCGCATGCAGGCTCGCCGCGCGAGGGCATATCGCCGCCTGCGGTCCCATCGCGGATGGGCGCGCGGCGATTCTCCTTCGACCACACGGCGCAGGGAAGCAGTACGCGCTTGCCATGCAGCGGCAGGCGGCTGAACCAGTCAAAGCGATCGCCCAGCGCGCAGACATCGCCGACGACGAACACCGCCGGCGAGTGGATGCCCTCGCGCGCGATGCACGCCGCGATGCCGTCGAGCGCGGTCGTGAAGCGGCGCTGTTCGGGTCGTGCGCCGTTTTCGACGACGGCGCACGGGGTTTTCGGATCGAATCCGGCGCCAATCAGTCCCGCCGCGATCTCGCCGAACGTCGCCACGGACATCAGAAAGACCATCGTCCCGCCGAGCTGCCTGAGCGCGCCGTAGTTGATTTCGAGCGCGCCGCCGCCGCGCCGGTGCCCCGTGAGGATGTGCACCGACGCGCAGCAGTCGCGGTGCGTGACCGGGATGCCCGCGCAGGCGGGCGCCGCCAGCGCCGACGTGACGCCCGGGATGACCTCGAACGCCACGCCGTTTCGCGCCAGCGCTTCCAGCTCTTCGCCGCCGCGCCCGAAGAGGAAGCTGTCGCCGCCCTTGAGGCGCACCACGCGCCTGCCGGCGAGCGCCCGCTCCAGCAGCAGGCGGTTGATCTCTTCCTGCGGCACGGGATGGCGTCCGGCGCGCTTGCCGACGTCGATGCGCTCCGCCGCCGGTGGGATGCGCGCGAGGATTTCCCCGTCCACGAGGCGGTCGTAGACGACCACCTCCGCCTGCTCGAGCGCCTTCAGTCCGCCGACCGTCATCAGCGCCAGCCCGCCCGGACCCGCGCCCACCAGCGTCACCTTGCCTGCCATTCGCGCCGCCTTCCTTCGCATTTCCTTTGTTTTTCATTATAGCAGATGCGCCGCGGCCTGTCATTTCTTTTTTGCGCGGCGCTTGCGCCTGGCGGGATGAATGCCGTACAGCTTTGCCGCGACGGCGCCCTGCACGGGGTTTTGCGGCAGCGCGGGCATCAGCCCGGTGCACTCCGTCGCCGAGGCGACGCGTTCCTGATCGAGATCCATGCTCTGTCCTCCCTTCGCCTTGAACTGCCGCGCCGCGCGGCGCGGACGAATCCAGTGTTCCCCGCCGCGGCGCGCGCCATGCCCGGCGCGATCTGCGCAAAATCGCACAAAAAGGCGACATTTTCCCGCGCGCGTTCTGCCGGGCGTGCGCCGCGCCGTATATTGTGGTCAGCGCATGGGAGATGGAAGGGGGAGAGGCGGATGCGGCTGGACCTGAGCTGTCCCGTCGAGGTGCGCGGCTATGCGATTTCTGCCGGCGGCGGCGTGGTGCGCGCCTCGGTGCGGCTGCACAATCTGGCGAGGCGGCAGGTCGCGTCGATCGAGGGCGCGGCGGGGTGGTTCAGCACCGCCAGCGATCGCCGCCTGGCGATGCCGTTTTGCGTCGAGCGCCTGCGCGCCTGCGGCGGGCATGGGTTTCGCATTGCGCTGGAGACGGCGCTGTTGCCGGAAGCGGACCGGCTGGAACTGTGCTTTTCGCGCGTGCGCTTTGCCGACGGCGGCGAGTGGCGCGCCGGCGCGGGACCATTCGCCGAGATGCAGCCGCTGCCGCCGATTGTGCCCGGGGAGCTCGCCGCGCTGCGCGAACTCGCCGGCGGCGACGCCGTATGCTATCCGAAGCAGACCTCGAAGCTGTGGCGCTGCGTGTGCGGGCGGCTCAATCCCAACGATGAGGATCGCTGCGCGCGCTGCCGGCGCGATCACATTGCCGCGCTCGCCTGCACGCCGGAAGCGGTGCGCCGCCTTGGACTGCGCGCCGGCGTGCCGCGGACGGGCAGAATCGCCGCAGATAGGCGGCAGGCGGCGCGGGTTGAGGACATCCGCGACTGGCGCGCGCGGAAGGGCGGCGCAGCGGAAGGGCAGGGAGCGCGGCACACAGAGGGGGTTTTTGATGTAGGAATGCCCGCGGGCGTGCGGGAACTGCGGGGAAGCGGCGAATGCGGCGCACAACGGGACGGCGGCGCGGTGGAGTCGGAAAAGCCGGCGGAGCGGAGCGGGTTTTCCGATATGGGAGCGCGGCGCGGCGGCGAATGCGCACAGGAATTGGACGTGTGTGTGGCAGGAAAACAGTGGAACGCGGTGAGCGGCGCCGGGGAAGGGGAAGCGTCGCTCGCCGGATTGCGGGGAATGGGGGACGACGCTTGCGCGGCGGCGCAGAAGCGCGCCGGGACCGGAGCGCGGCGCGATGGGGAAGCGCGGACCGCCGGCGAGGCGGATCGCGCGCCGGTCGCGCGCACGGATGTCCGTTCGGTGCTGGAAAGCGCGGCGGAATCCGCAGGGCGATGCGAAGCGGCGAAAGCGCGGCTGCGCACCGGCGCCGATGTGGAAGGGATTTGGAAAAGTCCGATAGCGGGCGCTGCCGTCCAAGAGAGAGGCGGACAATCGCGCGGTGTCGCCGGTGCTTGCGAGACCGGGGAAGGAAAGGAAAAACGTGCGGCTTCGGAAGGGGAGAAATCGCGCGAAGGCGCAGGGTCTGCGCGAAGCGGCGCGCGCGGGGATGGCGGTGCTTGGAAGGTGGGAGAAGGGCAGAAACGACGGCGCGCGAAGGACCTGCCGGGAGCGCGGGACAACCTGCGCGAGCCGCCGCTTGACGACGCGGAACTTGCGGCGGTTTACGCCAAGTACCTGCGCGAGCGCACGCGGCTGCTGTGGCGAACCGCTGTGGCGGCGGTGGTCATACTGGCGCTGAGCGTGCTCTGGGCGCTGAGCGCCGGACCGGATGCAGGCGAGGACGCTGAAAGCGCGGGCGGGCGCGCGCTTCCGGCGGCGATTTCCGTGAATTGGCGGAAAGATGCGCGGTAATAAACAGTTCCCGCGATCCGGTCGGGTCGCGGGAGCAGCGCGCCGATCAAGCCCGCAGGCGCAAAACGGCGCCGAATGCGTGGCAGCGGTGCGATCCTCCTCGGCGTTGCCGGATCAAGCCCGCAGACGCAAAACGGCGCCGATTGCGTGGCAGCGGCGCGCTCCTCCTCGGCGTTGCCGTATCAAGCCCACAGGCGCAAAACAGCGCCGATTGAGAACGGACCGGCGCTGTTTTTGTTTCTTTTGTCGGATGCACCTGCAACCCCGGCTCGCAGTTTTTTGGCGATAGGGCAGCCTTCCGGCGCTGACAGCGTTCAGCCCCCGCGATCCGATTGGATTGCGGGGGCTGTGAAGTGGTGCGCTGTCTTCAACCATGGGAAACGGCGCCGGAAAGCGAGTCCGCGCAGGGCGCTTTCAGTCGCGCGGGGATGCTGCCGTGAAGCAAGCGCAGCCGCCGCGTGCCTGAACGGATCGCGTCTGCCGCCGCGCCCCGGCGCGGGCGTTACTCGGTCTCGCCGTCGTCCGCGTCCTCGTACAGGCGCACCTGGAAGTCGTGGTCGGCGATGCCGGTCTCCTCCATGTCAAAGTCCGCCTGCGCGGCGGTCACCGCTGCCTCGGTATTGGCGCCGAAGTTGCCGTCGGCGGTGTCGTCGAGATAGCCCAGCTCGATCAGGCGTTCCTGCAGGCGCACGACCTCGTCGCCCGTCGAGCCGGTCTGCAGCGCGTCATACGCGGGCGTCGGCTGCGGCGTCGGCGTGGGGCGCAGCGGCTCGCCGACCTCGAACTTGTACACCTGCGTGCCGGCGCTGGACGCCACGGAGACCACGAGGTACTCGATGTCGCCCACCTCGTCGCTGAAGTCGAAGCGCTTGTACGCCATCGTGGGGATGTTCGTCTCGACGACCAGCTCGACGTTGCGGATCTCGGTGGCGGTCAGCGCATAGCCCTGCACGGACACGCCCTCGGCGTTCTCCAGCGATACCGTGAACAGGTTCGCGGGCATGATCGTCTGCGAGCCCATGTAATCGTTGAGCAGCAGCTCGAACTCGACGCCCGCCTCAGCGCCGCTGAGCTGATAGGTGGTGCCGTAGGTCTCGCGATAGTACTCGGGCGTCAGATAGCGCTTGACGGACAGCGAGAAGTCCAGCGTCTCGTAGCTCTGGGCGTCGCCCGCCTGATGCACGGTGCCGTCGCTGTTGATCGCCACGGAGAAGTCCTGCGTCGCGCCAAAGGGCACGACGACCGCCTCGGGCTCCGCCTCCGGCGCCGGGGTGGCTTCCGGCGCTGTCGTGGACGGCGCCTGCGACGGCTCGACGGTGGGCAGCAGCGTCGAGATGACGACGCGCGTGCCGGTCCCCTCCGGTTCCGTGGACGGCGTCTCGATCGGCGCCTCGGTGGCTTCCGGCGCCTCGGTGGCTTCCGGCGCCTCGGTCGCTGCGGTCGCCTCAGCGGGCTCGTCGGTGGGCACCTGCGTGGGCTCGTCCGCAGGCTCATCGGCAGGTTCCTGCGTGGGTTCGTCGGTGAACTGGGCGGGGACCTGCGTCGGCACGGCGGTCGGCTGCGCCGTTTCCGCGGCGTCCGGCGTGCTCAGCGCGGTGGGGGTGGGCAGGTCCGCCGTGGCGGGCGCGTCGATTTCCTGCGCCGGCGCGGTGAGGCGCCCGGCGGCAAAGCCGGCGGCAAGGCCGATCAGCAGCGACAGTACGATCGCGATTTTCAGGTTTCGCTTGTACCGCGCGCGCAGCCTGCGCTCGCGGACCCGCGCCGAATGCTGTTTCCTCTTTTCCATTTTCCCTCTGCCTCCTGTGTCCGTATCATACTGTTACTATTATACCCTGTAATTGTTACGCGCGTCAAGCCAAAATCCGAGAAAAATGCGAAATTCTGAAATTGAAACGTCACAAAACGATGACATTTTCCCGTGGGCTGGCGCGACGCGCGCGGATGTGTTAAAATGGAGGCGGAATGCGAAAGGGGTGGCGCGCATGGGCGTGCAGGCGTTCTTTTTGGGATCGTCGGTGACGTATGGCTGGGCGTCGGGCGGCGTATCGTTTGTGGAGATGTGCGCAGAGGCGCTGGGATGGTCGGTCGTGAAGGAGGCAGTGTCGGGCACGACGATGGCGGACCTCGACGGCGAATCGTACATCGCGCGGCTGCGGCGGACGCCGGAAACGGTGCGCGCCGGCGTGTTCGTCTGCCAGCTTTCGACAAACGACGCCGCGCGGGGCGTGCCGCTGGGCGCGTTGGGACAGTCGCCGCGCGACGAGCGGACGGTGGCGGGCGCGATCGAGGCGATCGTCGCGGAGGCGCGGCGCCGCTGGCGCGCGCCCATCGCGTTTTACACCAGCCCGCGCTTCGACAGCCCGCGCTACGGTGAAATGGTCGCGCTGCTGAGCTCGGCGGCGGAGCGGCTGGGATTTTCGGTGATCGACCTGTGGAACGACGCGGCGTTCAACGACCTGAGCGGCGAGCAGCGCGCGGCGTACATGGCGGACGCGGTCCATCCCACGCGCGAGGGCTATCGGGCGTGGTGGACGCCGCGCTTTGCACAGGCGCTGGCGCGGCTCGCGCCGCAATGAGATAAAGGGTGCCGGACGCGGGGCATGAGCCTGCGGCAAGAGCGCGCAGTACGCGATATATAAGTCGGAAAGAAAAATTCAGGACGGCGCGGCTGCCGTCCTGAATTTGCGCGCGCATCCTGACTGGACACACGCAATATGCCGCCTCGATGCGGGGATTTTCGCTCTCGCGCGGCGCGTTCCGGCAAATGCCGCCGCGCCATCGCGCCGCTATTCGGTGACGATCACGGCGAGGATCACCAGATCGTGGTCGCCGGTGTTCTCGACGGAATGACCGTGCCCGGGGAAGGTCGCCATGGAATCGCCGGCGTTGACGTCGTAGAACTGGTCGTCGTCCTGCACGCGCCCGCAGCCGTCGATGAAGTAAAACAGCTCCGTTTCGTTCTCGTGCACGTGATAGCCGATGGAGGCGCCGGGGATCAGCGTGAGGACGGAAAAGAGGCGCGCGTGAGCGGGAAGCTCTCTGGAAAGCGCCGTCTGCTTGACATATTCCTTGCCGCCGCGCATGTATTCGCGGATGCTCTTCTTTTGTTCGTCCCTGCGGGTAATCATAAGCGAGACCTCCTTTGATGATGCGAGCCGTTTGTGCCACAATGGTAGGATGAATGGTAAAAACATCTCTCGCTGGCAAGTTTATTATAGCATGCGCGGCGCGAATGTACAAGCCCGGCACCCCTTTTTTAACATAATTCGGTTTCCCGTGCGCGCGCGCCATGGTATAATATGGGCGTCGGTATCTTCGGAACCGAACAGGGAATCATGGTCGTACCGAAATTTCGTAGGGTATCTCTGGGCAGAACCTGAACGGAGGAGATCGCAATGGATCGCAAGACCCGCCGCCTGGCGCTGACGGCGCTGTTCGTAGCGCTCATTTTGCTGCTGGGCTTCACGCCGCTGGGCATGATCCCGCTGGGCTACATCAATGTTACCACGCTGTGCATCCCCGTCGTCATCGGCGCGATGGTGCTGGGGCTGCGCGCCGGACTTGCGCTGGGCTTCTGCTTCGGCACCGTCAGCGCGCTGAGCGCCTTCGGCATCGCCGGCACGCCGTCGTCGCTGGCGGCAACGCTGGTGGGCGCCAGCCCGCTGCTGGCGCTCGTCATGAGCTACCTGCCGCGCCTCGCGGTGCCTGCGGTCGCCGTGGGCGTGCAGGCGCTGATGCGGCGCACGCGCGGCGCGCGCCTGGCGGCGCCGGTCGCCGCCGCCGCGGGTTCGGTCTGCAACACGGTGCTCTATCTGGGACTGATGCTGCTGTTCTACGCGCTCACGGGGCTGGATTCCACCGGGCTGCTGGCGCTCATCGGCGGCACCGGGCTGATCGCCGGCGGCTGCGAGGCCGCTGCCGCGGCGCTCATCGCCGCGCCCATCGTCGCCGCGCTGCACAGGGCGGGGGGCGGCGTGAGCGACCGCGCGCACCCTTTGAACCGACGCGATACGAATGGAGATAGGTGACATGATCCTCACGATGGACATTGGCAATACCAACATCAAGACCGCGCTGTTTGAACACGGCGAGGTGCGCCAGTACTGGCGCGTCGCCACGGACCGCGACCGTTCCTCCGACGAGCTGGGCATCCTGCTGATGAACCTGCTCAACTACAATGGCATCAACCGCGACCGCATCGAGGGCATCATGATGTCCTCGGTGGTGCCGCAGATCAACTTTACCGTCGAGCACATGTGCCGCAATTACTTCGGCATCGAGCCGATGCGCATCGAGCCGGGCATCCGCACGGGCATCAACATCAAGTATGAGAACCCGCGCGAGCTCGGCTCCGACCGCATCGCCAATGCCGTCGCCGCCTACGAGCTCTACGGCGGCCCCTGCATCACCATCGACTTCGGCACCGCCACCAACTTCGGCGTGATCTCCGCGAGGGGCGAATTTCTCGGCGGCGCGATCTGCCCCGGGCTCAAGCTCGCTGCCGAGGCGCTGACCGAGCGCGCCGCCAAGCTGCCGCGCTTTGAGCTGGAAAAGCCGGAGAGCGTCATCGGGCGCAATACGGTGACAAACATGCAGGCGGGCATCGTCTACGGCTATATCGGTCAGGTCAACTATCTGGTCGAGCGGATGAAGCGCGAGCTGGGCGCGCCCGACGCCAAGGTCATCGCCACCGGCGGGCTGGCGGTGCTCGTCGCCGAGGAGTCCAGGGTCATCGATGTGATGGACGGCCTCCTGACGCTGAAGGGACTGCAGCTCATCTACCGGAAGAACGCCGCCGCGGCGGACTGAGGCGGCGCGAACGAAGGGAATCGGATGGCGAAATTTGAGGGCACGGTCGAGGAGATCGTCTTTCGCAATGAAAACAACGGCTGGACGGTGGCGTCCGTCCGGATCGATGGCTCGGGGCGCGTCGGCGCCGTGGGCGTAATGCCGTTTTTGGCGGCGGGCGAGCACGCGATTTTCGACGGCGAACTGGTCGAGCACCGCGAGTACGGCGAGCAGATCCGCGTGAAGAATTACGAGACCACGCGCCCGGAGACGAGGTCGTCGGTGGAAAAGTACCTCGCCTCCGGGCTGATTCACGGCGTCGGTCCGGCGACGGCGAAGCTGATCGTCAAGCGCTTCGGCGCGCAGGCGCTGGACGTGCTCGAGAGCGCGCCGGAGCGGCTGACCGAGGTCGAGGGCATCGGCCCCAAGCGCGCGAAGATGATCGCCGCCTCGTTCGCCGAGCAGAACGCCGCGCGCGCCACATTGCTGTTTCTGCAGGGTTACGGCATCGCGCCGTCGCTTTCGATGAAGATCTGCCGCGCCTACGGCGAGATGACCGAGCGCGCGCTGCGCGAGAATCCCTACCGGCTGGTGGACGAGATCGACGGCGTCGGCTTCCGCACCGCCGACGCCATCGCCCAGTCGCTCGGCTTCGCCCGCGAGAGCGCGTTTCGCCTGCGCAGCGGCATCCGCTATGCGCTGAGCGAGGCGGTCAGCGCGCTGGGGCACACCTATCTCCCCGCCAGGGAGCTGGTTCAGCGCGCCGCGCGCGTGCTCGGCGCGGACGAAGAGACGGTGGCGCGCGAGCTGCGCGGACTTATCCTCGACGGCGCGCTCGCTGCCGAGGACCTTGACGGCGAATGCGCCGTCTATCTGCCGCAGATGCTCTCCGCCGAGCGCGACGTCGCCCGCCTGCTGCTGCGCCAGCGCGATTCCGTCGCGCCCGGCGCGCTGGACGAGGCGGAGCTCGAGCGGCGCATCGGCGACTACGAGCGCGACGCCGGCGTGACGCTGTGCGGCGCGCAGCGCGAGGCGGTGCGGGCGGCGGCGCTCGAGGGCGTCGCCGTGATTACCGGCGGTCCCGGCACCGGCAAGACGACGTCGATCAACTGCCTCATCCGCCTGCTCGAGCGCCTCGGCAGCGTCGAACTCTGCGCGCCCACGGGCCGCGCCGCGCGGCGCATGAGCGACGCCACCGGCCGCCCCGCCCGCACGATCCACCGCCTGCTCGAGTACGGCGGCGAGGGCCAGGGCTTTGCCCGCGACGCGGACAATCCCCTCGACGCCGGCGCCGTGATCGTCGACGAGATGTCGATGGTCGACCTGACCCTGATGCGCTCCCTGCTGCGCGCGCTGCGCCCCGGCACGCGGCTGGTGCTCGTCGGCGACGCCGACCAGCTGCCCTCGGTCGGCGCGGGCAACGTGCTGCGCGACCTCATCGATGCCGGCGTGGTGCGCGTGACGCGCCTGACCGAGATCTTCCGCCAGGCGGAAAAGAGCATGATCGTCGTCAACGCCCACCGCATCAACCGCGGCGAATATCCCGAATTCCGCGTGCGCGGCAGCGACTTCTTCATCGAGCGCCGCGACGGCGCGCAGGAGGCGGCGCGCTCGGTGGTGGAGCTGGTGCGCCGGAGGCTGCCGAACTATCTGGACGTCGACAGCCTGCGCGGCATTCAGGTCATGGCGCCGATGAAGCGCGGCGAGCTGGGCGTGTTCGCGCTCAACGACGCGCTGCGCGTGGCGCTCAATCCTCCCGCGCCCGGACGCGCCGAGCTCAAGCGCGGCGAATGCGTGTTCCGCCTCGGCGACAAGGTCATGCAGGTGCGCAACGACTATGACCTCGAGTGGGTCAATGACGGTCGCAGCGGTACCGGCGTGTTCAACGGCGATATCGGCTACATCACGCGCGTCGACCGCGCCGAAGCGGAGTTGACCGTGGCGTTCGACGACGGTCGCGAAGCCGTCTACGACGCCGGCATGCTCGACGAGCTCGAGCCCGCCTACTGCATGTCCGTGCACAAGAGTCAGGGCAGCGAGTTCGAGGCCGTCGTGCTGCCGCTGCTCGGCGGACCGCCGATGCTGATGACCCGCAACCTGCTCTACACCGCCGTGACCCGCGCGCGACGGCTGGTCGTGATCGTCGGACGCGAGGCGAGCGTGCGCGCGATGGTCGACAACAACCGCATCCTCCGCCGCTACAGCGCCCTCGCCCGCCGCCTGCGCGAAGGCGCCGGCGCCTGACCCGACCGGACAGGCGGCGAAGCGCGGGAAAGTTATCCCGCCGGATAAAGGCGAAGCGGCATGGCTTGCAGCGCGATGGGAGGAATGCGCATGGCGGACAAGGGCGTCGAAAAGCGACTCTGGCGTCGGATCGCCGCAAAGGCGGTCGACTGGTTCTATCCCAAGCGCGCGCTCTGCATGGGGTGCGGCTCGGCGGCGGGGTTTGACGAGCACGACTGGCTGTGCGGGGACTGCGTCATCGCGCTCGCCAAGCGCTGGCTCGGCGCGTTTCCCGACGCGAAGCTCGACGGTGCCGCCGCGGCGTATCACTACGGCGGTCCGGCGGGTTCCATGGTGCGCAACCTCAAGTATCGCGGCGTCCGCGACCTCGCCGGTCCGATGGCGGAGAGCATGCTGCGCGCCTACCGCGCCATCGTTCCCACGGGCGCGGAGGTCGTCGCCGAAGTTCCCATGCACGCAAGGCGGCTGCGCCGGCGCGGGTTCAACCATGCCGCTGCGCTGGCGCAGGCGGTGGCGCAGCGGCTCGACCTGCCGTGGGAATCGCTGCTGGTCCGCACGCGCGACACCGTCCAGCAGGCGCGGCTCGTAGGCACTGAACGGCGCGGCAACCTGCGCGGCGCGATCACCGCCGACCCGGAGCGCGTGCGCGGTCGCCGCG
>CALVPU010000179.1 GCA_944353735.1 uncultured Eubacteriales bacterium
TGGTCCCCGCTCTTGCGCACCACGTCCATCATGTTCAGCGCCACGACCATGGGAATGCCCAGCTCGGCGAGCTGCGTGGTCAGATAGAGGATGCGCTCGATGTTCGTGCCGTCGACGATGTTGAGAATCGCGTCCGGCTTTTCATTGACCAGATAGCCGCGCGCCACGACCTCCTCGAGCGTGTACGGCGACAGGCTGTAGATGCCCGGAAGGTCCTGAATCACCACGTCCCTGTCGCCCTTGAGCGAGCCTTCCTTCTTTTCGACGGTGACGCCGGGCCAGTTGCCGACGCGCTGATTCGATCCCGTCAGGTCGTTGAACATCGTGGTCTTGCCACTGTTCGGGTTGCCCGCGAGGGCGATCTTGATTGCCATATCCGTTCCTCCTCTGCGGCGCTTTGCTTCAGCGAAGCGCCGGCCTCACTCGACCTCGATCAATGCGGCGTCGCCCTTGCGTACCGAGAGCTCGTAGCCGCGCACGGTCAGCTCCATCGGGTCGCCCAGCGGCGCGACCTTGCGCACGTACACCTCGGTGCCCTTGGTCAGCCCCATGTCCATGATGCGGCGCTTGATCGCGCCCTCGCCGTGCAGCCGCACGATCTTTGCCGTCTGCCCGATTTTGACGTCCCTGAGTGTCCTCATCTCGCTGCTCCTTTCTGCCGGTCCGCGGCGCTCCATGCGGGAAGCGCCGCGCGGATCAGACCATGATCCGCATCGCCATCGCCCTGTCCAGCGCGATCCGGCTGTCCTTGACGGACAGGATCATGCTGCCGCCGAGCGCGTTGACCACCGTCACCGCCTCGCCCACCACGAAGCCCAGCTCCGCCAGATGCTGCCGCACCTCGTCGCGCCCGGTGATCTTCCGGATGATGTTTGTGTCGCCCACGCTTGCCATTCCCAAAGGCATCATCGTCTCACCTCCGAAATTAGCCATGGCTAACTTTGCGCCGAAAACAATGGTTAGTGTGCGATAACCTCTAACCATGAAAAAGTTTACTACGACTAACCGATTCTGTCAAGCCCTTCGCAAAGAAATAACATGTGCGCAAAAAGGCCGCACAGCTTTTACTGTGCGGCAAAGCGGCTGCCGCGCGATGCGGCGGGCAGCGGGAACGAGCGTTTGCGGAAAACCGGGGAGAATGCGCGGGCGCGATGGGCGTCGCGACCATCGCCGGACCTGCCGGATGCAAGGCTGCGCGCGGGCGGCGTGGAAGCAGCTGCATGGTCCGTCGAACGCCGCGTTCGGGCGTGCGTCCGGTGCCGGGATGCGCGGGCGGCAGGAAGCGCCGCCGGCGCGCGCCGGGCGCGTCACGGCAAGCGGACGAAAGCCAAAATCAAGTGATACCGCTCGCGCGCCGGGTGCGTCACTGCATCCTTTCGGGATAGTACTGCGGGTTGGCGGCGGCGACCCACTGGGCGACCTGCTCGTCGTAGTACGCCTGCGCCTTGTCCTGCGCCACATCGTCGGCGACGGCGTCGCGGGCGTCCTCGAGCGCGACCGCGCCGGCGGGCACGTCGGCGACGTAAAGGATGATGTGCACGCCGTCGGCGGTGTGGATCGGCGTGGAGACCTGACCGGGCTGCTCGAGCATCATGCTCGCCTCGACGAAGTCGGCGGCGTACTGCACCGAGTTGGCGCTGACGAAGTAGCCCTGCGAGCGCACGGGCTCGAAGTCGGCGGCGGTATCGTCGCTGTACTGCGCCATGAGGGCGTCGAAGTCCGCGCCGCCGTTGAGCTCGGCGATGATGGCGTCCGCCTCGGCGTCGAGATCGGTGTACAGCGCGTCGAGCTGTTCCTGCAGCTGGGTGATCTGCTCAAAGTCGGCGTCGGGGCTGAGCGCGGCGATCTGATCGGTCAGCTCGCGCGCCTGCGCGGCAACATTGGCGTCGTCAAACGCCAGCAGGATCTGCTTGACGCGGCGGTAACCCTCGAGGTTGTAGACGATGGTCTCGCCGCTGGAGAGGGCGAATTCATATTCCTCGACCGCGCTGGGGAAGCGCTGCGACTGGTCGGCGAGCAGCTCGTCGTACCTTTGCTGAACCTCCTCGTCGGTGGCGGAGACGGCGCTGACGGTGGCGTCGTAGAGCTTCTGACGCCAGTAATCCTCCTGCTCGGCGGCGGCGAGGCTCTCGAGGGTGATGCCCAGATCGTCGCGCATGTACGCCTCGACCGCCTGATCCGCCTCCTCGGCGCTCATGCCGGAGGTGTCCACGGAGACGGCGTTGAAGCTCTTCTGCTGTTCATACTGCGCCTGCGCCTCGGCGTTGATGGCGGTCATGTCCTCGTCGGTGAGCTCGGTGAGGCCGAGTTCGGTGGCGCGCTGGTAGCTGACCTTGTCGGCGACGAGCTCCTCGAGCACCGCCTGCAGCGTGTCCTCGGCGGACTCGTCGCCGCCGCTGAAGCCGAAGGCGAGCGTGGCGATGCGGGAGTTGTACGGCTCGACGACCTCGTCGCTGGTGACGGTGCCGCCCTCAAACTCCGCCACCACGACCGGATCGCCGGTTTCGGTGAGCATGCCCTCGAGCTGGTTGGCGCCGCTCCAGAACGACGTGCCGTCGGTGGAGGCGGTGGCGGCGTTGAGGTCGCCGAAGTCGCTGAAGGAGGCGCTGTCGCTCTCCAGTCCCCACTGCGCGGACGAGCTGCCGGAGGCGCCGGCCTGCGCCTCAAGCTCGGAGATGCGCGCCTGCGCCGCCTCGAGTTCGCCGCGGAGGGGGTCCGTCAGGTTGCGGATGACAAAGCCGATCACCCCGCCGAGCAGCAGCGCGATGGCGGTCAGCGCCGCGACCAGCGCTGTCGGCACGCCCGCGCCGCGCCTGCGCCGGCGGCGGATGATCGTCGTTGGCCGGCGTTCGGGGGCGTTGTTGTTCATCGTCATGGTAAAGTCCTCCTGAAAATGCGGAATCGGCGGGAGCACACGCCCCCACCTTCGCCTCCAGTATAGCACGGATCGCGCCGCTTGGGGGACGGATCGCAATTTATGCACAAAAAAGCCGATCTGCCGTCACAGTTGGCAGACCGGCATGGCTCATTCGCGCCACATGGGCTTGGTGGAGCAGCGGATGTACGTCGCGGTGACGCCGTCGGAGCCCTGGTCGCCGACCAGATTGCCGTCGGCGTCGGGCGTGTAGTGGTCGACGGCGGGTTCGCCGGTGACGACGTTGATGCCGCCCTCGTGCACGAGCACGCCGTTGTCATCGAGGTAGAAGCCGAAGACCATGAAGTCCATCATCTCCTGCCCGAAGTGCTCGCGATGCTGGACGAGATAGTAGTCGCCGGTGCCGTAGAGCTGTACCAGCGAAAGGTAGATGGTCAGGTCGTCGTAGACCATGGCGCCGCCGCCGAGGTCGCGCATGACGTCGTAGTAGTACGCGCCGCCGAAGCGGTCCTCGCGGGCGTTGGCGAGCAGGCGGTAGGCGTCGGTGAGCGTGGCGCCGTTCCCGCCGCCGTAGACGGCGTTGCCGGTGGGCGAAGCCGCCATCTCGGCGAGGAAGCTGTCGGAGAAGGTCAGCCGGAACGAGCCGTCCTCGATCGGGCTGAGCGCGTAGCAGTTAAACGCCTCCTGCAGCCCGCCGTCGTCGCTGGGCATGAGCACGCTGTCGAGCAGGATCGAGGCGCTGCCGGCGGAGCAGTTGTAGTTGTACAGGTCGGCGAGGTACGCGCCCTCGGTGGTGTCGTTGGGGCGGATGCGCAGCTCCAGCCCCACGCCCTCGGCGTAGAACGTGCCTACCCAGCCGTCGCTGGGCGCGACCTCGTCCGGCTTCAGCGGCAGCGCGCTGGGCGCGCGGAGGTAATCGAACATGCCCGCCTCGCTGAAAAAGCCGTCCGTTTCGGCGCACGCCGCGCCTGCCAGCGCCAGCAGCGCCAGCGCCAGCGCCGCCATCCTGCGGAAGAACTGTCTCATTTTCAGAACCCCTCCATCCACGTGTGATGCGTTCATTTTAGCACATTCCGCCGCGCGTTTCAATCGCGGACTTGCCGCGGATTTTACCGTGCGGCGCTTGATTTTTGTACGAATTCGCATTACAATATGTACGAATTCGTATTGCAAGGAGGGCGAAAATGAAGGGCGAGACGAGTGAGGAGATGCTGCGGCGGCTGATGCTGGCGGGCACGCGCGTCGACGGGGCGTACTATCGCTACGCGCGCCGGCGGGGCATCCGCGAGAACACGCTGGACCTGCTGTACGCGCTCGACGACGGCGAGGAGCACACGCAGGCGCAGCTGTGCGCGGACTGGCTGATTCCCAAGACGACGGTCAACACCAGCGTGCGCGAGCTGCGCGAGGCGGGGCTGGCGGAGCTGTGCGCCGCGCCGCGGGGGCGGGAAAAGACGATCCGCCTGACCGCGGCGGGGCAGGCGTATGCGCGCGAGGCGCTCGCGCCGGTGTACGAGGTGGAGCGCCAGGCGATGGCGCGGGCGCTCGAGCGCTATTCGCGCGAGTTCGTCGACGCCATGGAGTGCTTCGCCGACGCGCTCTGCGAGGGCTTTGACCGCGTGCCCGGCGAGGCGTAGGCGAGCAGCGAAATTTGTGGAAAACTGCTAAATTTGAATGGAGTGGGGCGGGCGCCCCACGGGGAAGGAAACTTTATGAATACGCATGATCTATACGTCAAGACGCCGCCGCTGAGGCTGTTTTTCTTTGCGGCGATGCCGGGCGCGGTGAGCATGCTGGCATCGGCGCTGTACCAGCTGGTCGACGGCATGCTCGTCGGCAAGCTGCTGGGCGGCACGCCGTTTGCGGCGCTGAACCTGGCGATGCCGTTTGTCATCATCAACTTTGCGCTGGCGGACCTGATCGGCGTGGGGTCGGCGGTGCCGATCTCCATCAGCCTGGGGCAGGGGCAGGAGGAGCGCGCCAACAACATCTTCACCTGCGCCTGCCTGATGATCGTGTTCACCGGCGTGGCGGTGGGTGCGGCGCTGTACGCGCTGGCGCCGGCGCTGATCGCGATGATGGGCGCGGACGGCGAGTTCGCGCGTCTGGCGGTGGCGTACCTGCGGGTTTACGCGCTGTGTTCGCCGGTGACGACGATCGTGTTCGCCACGGACAACTATCTGCGCATTTCCGGGCGCGTGCGCGCGAGCATGTTCCTGAACATCGCCATGTCGCTGCTGAGCGCGGGACTGGAGTTCCTGTTTCTCGGCGTGCTGGGCATGGACATCCAGGGCGCGGCGCTGGGCACCTGTCTGGGCATGATGATCTGCGCCGTCGCGGCGCTGGGGATGTTCGCCGGCGGGCGGCTGCAGCTGAAGTTCTGCCGACCGCGCTTCAGCTGGGCGATGGTCAGGCAGATCGTCGTCTGCGGCACGCCGAATTTCCTCGGCAACATCGCCGGGCGCATCACCAGCATCCTGATGAACGCGCTGCTGGTGCGGCTGGGCGGTCAGAACGCTGTGTCGGTTTACGGCATCCTCATGTACGTTGACGGCTTTGTGCAGCCGCTGATGTACGGCATGTGCGATTCGCTGCAGCCGGCAGTGGGCTACAACTGGGGCGCGCGGCGGCTGGAGCGCGTCAAGGCGATCGAGAAATGCTGCTTTACCGCCAGCGGCATCCTCTCCCTGGCGGCTGCGGCGGTCATCTTTCTCATTCCGGAGCAGCTCGCCGCGCTCTTCGCCACGGACGCGGCGCTCATCGAGCAATCGGTGTTTGCCCTGCGCCTGTTCAGCGCCACCTACCTGACGCGCTGGTTCTCGTTTGCCACGCAGAGCTTCATGCTCGCCGTCGAGCGCTCGCTGCAGGCGTCGGTGATCTCGGTGTGCACGGCGCTGGTGTTCCCGATCGTGCTCATCGCGGCGCTGTGGTCGCTGGGGCTGACCGGCCTGTGGCTGAACTTCGCCGGCACCTCGCTGCTGGCGGGCGTGCTCGCGGCGGTCCTCCTCGCGCGCTTCGCGAGCGTGTTCCGGGAGATCGCGGCGGGGAAACGTCAGGGGGAAGGTCAGGGGGAACGTCAGGGGCTCTGCCCCTGAACCCCGCTCAAGGGGCTGAGCCCCTTGAGAATCCCGCTTTGGCGGCGCGCATGCGCGCCGCGGAGGGCGGGGAAGGTGGGGATACATTTCTACCCGGGGCGATTCCCGCCGGACGGCGCCGGGAATCGCTGTTCTTTTTGAGCTGGGATAGGGCGCGCCGCACGGGGGACGGGTGAAGCGCGGAGTGTGCGGAGCCTGCGGATACTGGCATCGCAATAGACGGGGAATCGCTGCCT
>CALVPU010000180.1 GCA_944353735.1 uncultured Eubacteriales bacterium
TTCGTGTCGCAGACAACCCTCCGTTACCCCACCCCAGCTCCGTGTCGCAGACAACCCTCCGTCGCTCCACCTCAGCCCGGCGTCGTGGGCGACCCTCCGTCGCCCACGACAGCTGCCAGCTCTCAATCTCGCAACCAAAAACAGCAAATCCCGCCGTCGTCCGGCGGGATTTGCCCCGGGTAGAAACGCAAGCCCATCATCTCCCTCCCTCCGCAGCGCATGCAATGCGCTGCAACAGCGGGATTCCAAAGGGTCTCAGACCCTTTGGCAAGGGTGCAGGGGGCTGCGCCCCCTGCCGCCGTCGTCCGGCGGGATTTGCCCCGGGCAGAAACGTAAGCCCATCATCTCCTCCTCCGCAGCGCATGCAATGCGCTGCAACAGTGGGATTCCAAAGGGTCTCAGACCCTTTGGCAGGGGTGCAGGGGGCAGCGCCCCCTGCCGTCTCCCCTCACGTCAGGCGTACGAAGCGGTCGATGGGGACGGAGCAGAGGAAAACCTGTTGTTCGGAGCGGAGGCCGTGCGCGGCGCTGAGGGCGTCCATGATGGGGTTGCGGGCGGACTTTTCGCAGGCGATGAGGAGGATTTCGCGCTCGTCCTGGATGGCGATGCCGTGGAACTGTTCGAGGAGCTGGGCGCCGACCCAGCGGCCGCGGATGACGGTGCCGCCGGTTGCGCCGGCGGCGCAGGCGGTGTGCATGACCTCGTCGGTGTAGCCGTGGTTGACGATGGCGATGATGAGGCTGAATTCGCGGTCGGAGCGCGTGACCATGGGTTCGGGGTCCCCTCCTTTTTGGGAAGTCGGCAGGGCGTTGGCGATGGCGGCGGAGACGGCGGCGAGGGGGAGGGTAAAGGCGATGCCGCGGACGCTGAGGATGCCGCGGTAATCGTCGTCGAGGCGGTCGAGGAGGGCGTGGATGGCGGCGCGGGGCGCGAAGCTGAGGAGGAGATCGCGTTCGGACACGGTCAGGCCGAGCATGTCGAGCAGCTCGGAGCTGGCGGTTCCGGAGGCGGCGATCTGGGCGTGGAGCGCGACGCCGTTTTGCGCGTAGAGCTTGGACAGGGCGATGCCGTCGCCGCGGTTGACGATGGTCGCCAGCAGGGAGATGGTTTCTCGGGACATGGCGCGCCTCCTCTCAGTCGTAGTAGATCACGCGGTCGTCCACGGGCGCCTGGCGCGCGGGCAGGGGACGGGCGTGGCGGCGCAGGTGGTCGCGCAGGCCGAGCAGCTGGATGGTGACCAGCGGGGTCATGGCGACCATGGCGACGATGCCGAAGGCGTCGGTGAGCATGTTTCCGCCGACCGCCTCGCAGGCGCCCATGGCGAGCGGGCTCAAGAAGGTGGCGGTCATGGGTCCGGAGGCGACGCCGCCGGAATCGAAGGCCACGCCGGTGAACAGCTGCGGGACGAAAAAGGTCATGATCAGGGCGATGGCATAGCCGGGAATGAGGAACCAGAGGATCGATATGCCCGTGAGGATGCGGAGCATCGACAGCCCCACGGAGAGCGCCACGCCCAGCGACAGCCCCAGGCGCATCTCGCGCGCGGTGATGCTGCCGCTGGTGATCTCCTCAACCTGCTTGTTGAGCACGTGCACGGCGGGCTCGGCGGCGACGATGAAATAGCCGATGACCATGCCCACGGGAACGAGCAGGTACGGCGCGCCGCTGGAGGCGATGCCATAGCCGAGCTGCCAGCCCGCGCCCATGAAGCCTTCGTTGACGCCGGTCAGGAACAGCACCAGCCCGGCATAGGCGTACAGAAAGCCGATCGCCACGCGGCGGATCTGCGACAGGTGAAAGCGCCGCCGAATCAGCTGGAACAGCGCGAACATCGCCGCGATGGGGATCAGCGCCACGGCGACCTCGCGCGCGTGCGCCGGCAGCGCCTGCAGCATCGCCAGCGCCGCGTCCTTCGTCGAGTCCACCTCGACCAGGCGCACGCTCGTGCCCACGGCGTCGTCCGGCGAAAAGAAGATGCCCAGCAGCAGCACCGCCAGCACCGAGCCGGCGCTGCACAGCGCGATGAGCCCGAACGTGTCCGACTGCGAATTGCGGTCGCTGCGCAGCGACGTCATGCCGATGCCCAGCGCCATGATGAACGGCACCGTGACCGGTCCCGTGGTCACGCCGCCCGAATCGAACGACACCGGTATGAAGTCCTCCGGCGCCAGCGCCGTGAGCGCGAATGCCAGCAGATAAAAGAAGCACAGCGCGTGGGACAGCTTGATTCCCAGCGCCGGGCGCGCCAGCGCAATCGCCAGAAACAGCCCCACGCCGCCCGCAACCGAGAAGATCAGCGCCTGATTCGGAATCGACGGCACCTGCTGCGCCAGCACCTGAAGGTCCGGCTCCGCAATCGTGATCAGCGCGCCCAGCAAAAAACAGACCGCCAACGGCAGCCCCAGCCTGCGCGCCTTGCTCAGCTCCACGCCGACGCCCTCGCCCATCGGCATCATCGACATGTCGACCCCGACGTTGAACAGCGCCATTCCCAAAATCAACATCAGCGCGCCGAAACAAAACATCACCGTCAGCCCGGAGCTCAACGGCGCAATCGTCACGCTCAACAGCAGCACCACCGCCGTGATCGGCAGCACCGACGCCAGCGATTCCCGCATCTTTTCGCCAAATGGCTTTAGCCACCTCTGCCGCATCTCTCAACCTCACTTTTTGTATAAACTGGAAAATCAATGGACTACAATTTATGATAACATGCCTATCCCAAAAAAGTCAAGCCACAAATGTTAAAAAATGCTACCCTTCAACAAGAACAACAAGTCCCGCCGGGGGGACGCGCAGGGGGCTCTGCCCCCTGCACCCCCGCCAAAGGGTCTGAGACCCTTTGGAATCCCGCTTATGCAGCGCATTACATGCGCTGCGGAAGGGGAAGGATGGACTTTTGTTTCTACCTGGGGCAAATCCCGCCGGGAGGCGGCGGGATTTGCTGTTTTTGGTCGCGAAATTGGGAACGGGCAACTGTCGTGGGCGGCGGAGGGCCGCCCACGACGCGGGGCTGGGACAGGTAACGGAAACCTTAAAGCGAAGTTCCTCCCCCGATGCGCTGATAACTGTGCCCATCTCTCCGCACAAGAAATCCAAAACGCTTCCCCTCCCCCAGCAAATCCCGCCGCCGTCCGGCGGGATTTGCCCCGGGTAGAAACGTAAGTATATCCTTCTCCCCTCCGCGGCGCATAAAATGCGCCGCCGCAGTGGGATGCTCAAGGGTCTCAGACCCTTGAGCAGGGGGTTCCAAGGGGGACAGCGTCCCCCTTGGCAGCGTCCTCCCTTGACAGCGTCCTCTGCCTACACCTCGTCCTCGAATAGGGCGTTCATCTCTTCGCGGGAGATGAGCACGGTGCGGGGCTTGGCGCCGTCGGCCTCGGAGACGATGCCGCGGCGCTGCATTTCGTCGATGAGGCGGCCGGCGCGGGCATAGCCGACGCGCATGCGGCGCTGGAGCATGGAGACGGACGCCTGACCTGCCTCGACGACGATTTCGACGGCCTCGGGCAGGCGGGGATCGTATTCCTCGGCGGCGTCCTCGCGCTCAGCGTCGGTGCGGGCGGCGTTTTCCATCTGCCCGATCATGTCCTCGTCGTAGGTGGCGCCGCCGGAGCGGCTCTTGATGTAATCGACGATGGCGTGGACCTCCTCGTCGGAGACCCAGGCGCCCTGCACGCGCATGGGCTTGTTGATGCCGGAAGGAACGAAGAGCATGTCGCCGTTGCCGAGCAGCTTTTCCGCGCCGCCGTGGTCGATCATGGTGCGGCTGTCGACCTGCGACGCCACGGAGAAGGCGATGCGCGTGGGGATGTTCGCCTTGATGATGCCGGTGACGACGTTGACCGAGGGGCGCTGCGTGGCGATGACCAGGTGCATGCCCGCGGCGCGCGCCAGCTGCGCGAGGCGGCAGATGCTGTCTTCGACGTCGCCCGGCGCGACCATCATCAGGTCGGCGAGCTCGTCGATGATGATGACCATCTGCGGCATGGGCTTTTCGCCGGCGATGAGCGCCTTGTTGTAGCCCTTGATGTCGCGCACGCCGCGCTCGGCGAAGCGCTTGTAGCGCTTGAGCATCTCTGCCACAGCCCATTCCAGCGCGCTGGCGGCCTTCTTGCAGTCGGTGACCACGGGGCAGACCAGATGCGGGATGTCGTTGTAGATGGACAGCTCCACGACCTTGGGGTCGATGAGGATCAGCCGCACCTCGTCCGGCGCGGCGCGATAGAGAATCGAGGTGATGATCGAGTTGATGCACACCGACTTGCCGGAACCGGTCTGACCGGCGATGAGCACGTGCGGCATCTTGGCGATGTCGGCGACGATGTAGCGGCCGGAATTGTCCTTGCCCAGCCCGACGGCGATCTTCGACGTGCTCTTGCGCGCCTCGGCGGACTCCAGCACGTCGCGCAGCCGCACCGTCTCCACCTTCTCGTTGGGAATCTCCACGCCCACGGCGGCCTTGCCGGGAATGGGCGCCTCGATGCGCACCGACATCGCCGCCAGATGCATGGCGATGTCGTCCGCCAGCGACGTGATGCGGCTGACCTTGACGCCCGGCGCGGGCGCCAGCTCAAAGCGCGTCACCGCCGGACCGTGGGCGATGCCCGTCAGCGTCGAGGAAATGCCGAACTGCTGCAGCGTCTCCTCCAGTAGCCGCGCCTTCTCCATGTCGGCGTCGCGATGGTTCTCGGTCACGCCGTCGCTCTCCGCGAGCAGGTCGATCGGCGGATAGTTGTACGCCTCTTCGTCCTCCTCCGGCACGGGCGCGGGACGCCGCAGCTTGCCGGGCTTTCGGGGCGCTTTGGGCACGTCGAACGGCGGCTCGTCTGCCTCGATGACGTCGCAGACGTCCGGCTCGATGGACAGATCGCCCGCCGCCACGCGCAGGTCCTCGCCGCGCGCGCCGCCAGCGACCGCGCCGGAAGCCGGAGCGCGCCCCTGCGCGGCGGAGACAGACCTCCCAGCCGCCGATGCGGACGCGCCATTGCGCGCGGCGTCAGGGGAAGCGGAGAAGCCGGCGTCGCCCGAGGCGGCAGACCTGCCGCGCCCGGAAGCGGACGCGCCATCGCGAGCGGCGTCAGGGGAAGCGGAGAAGCCGGCATCGCCCGAGGCAGAGAACCTGCCGCGCCCGGAAGCGGACGCGCCGTCGCGAGCGGCGTCGGTGGAAGCGGAGAAGCCGGCGGCGTCGGGGGATGCGGCGGTGCGGACGCCGCGCGCGTCGCCGTCCGGCTGGGCGGCGTCCGGTATGTCCACGGGCGCGCCGCGCCGCCTGCCGCCTTCCTTCGCGCGGCGCATGGCTTCGACCGCCTCGGAGGTGTCCGGCTGGACGCCGCGCCGGCGCTTGCCGCGCCCGCGCTCGAAGGGCGCCATCGTTGGCGCGTCGTCGTGTGCAAACGGAATCGCCGCGTCGTCCAACAGGCTCTCCGCATCGCGGCTGCCGTCCGAGTAGGGGACATCGCGGCTCCCGCGGGCCGCGCCCGTCTGCGCGCCGTCCGCATAGGGGACATCGCGGTTGCCGCGGGCTGCGCCGCGGCGGCTGGTCGGCGGCGTCATGCCCGCAAAGGGCTCGTCGCCGGCGGCGTTGCGGCGCGCGGTCTCGGCGCCCGCCTGCGCTTCGGGATTGGGCGCATCGCGCCGCGAGAGGCGGCTGCGCCGCGGCGCGGGGTCGTCAATATCGAACATGCGTTCGTTTTCGCGCACCATGCGGCGCTGTTCGCTGTCGTGGCGCAGCGCGGCGGCCTTCTCGCGCGACCAGCGCAGGAAGCGCCCCGCCTTGCCGGTGGCGGTCAGCGACAGCAGTGCCAGCAGCAGCGTCGCCAGCAGCCCGCCCCACTTGCCGAAATACGCGTACAGCGGCCACGCCAGCAGCGCGCCGATCGCGCCGCCGCCGGCGCCATAGCCGTAGGACTTGTCCACGAAGTTCGCGAAGCCCGGCAGGTGCATGCGCTGCTGGATCACGTCCTGGGCGACGAACAGCTGCCCGGCGGTGAAGGCGCACAGGAACAGCACGGCGTCGACCGCGCAGCGCCACGCCGAGAGCTTTTTTTCTGCCGCGGACATCGCCAGCAGCGTCGCCGCCCAGGCGAGCATCCCGGGGATGAGGATGGCGCAGCTGCCACCCAAACCGACGAGCGCGCCGCGAATGGCGCCCATCGCCGTGCCGTCGACCGGCGCTGCCGCCACGACGTACGCCAGCAGCAGCGCGGCGCCATACAGCGCCACCGCCGCCACGATCCTGCCCGTGCGCCCGCCTTCCCGCGCGCTTTCCTGACGCGCCTGCGTCGTCTTTTTTGCCAACATATCCTTCCTCCATGACCGCGCCGGCGCCGCAGACGCCGGCGGATACTTTCCCAATTATCATTATAGCCCGCGCCCCGCCCGCGCGCAACCCGCGCGGCGAAGGTCAAAATAATGTCTGGAAATTGTCGGAAACGACGCGGCGCAGAAAAAATCCCCGCGCCCGCCCGGAGGCGGAACGCGGGGTGAAGGCACAAATGCGCGTTATCCCATCACCATCTGGTGAAGCGTGCCCGCGACGTTGAGCGGGTCAAACTGGGTAACGAAGGAATACATCGCCGACCCGCTCGTGAGCTGCTCGGTGAGGTCGGGGGAGATCATGGTCGTCAGCACGGGCAGGATCGTCAGCACCAGCACCACCACCACGCTCGCGCGCAGCAGGCCGAACACGCCGCCGAACAGCCAGTCGAAGCCGCGCAGCACCGGCAGGGAGACCACGTGGTCGATGAGGTTGATCAGCAGGCTGAACACCACGTACAGCACCAGGAACGCCGCGATGAACGCCACCACGTTGAACACCGCCACCCACAGCGTCTGGTTGAGGTAGTCCGACAGCGTGGAGATGCCGAGACTGGCGAACGCCTCCGTGCGGATGTTGTTGCTGAAGGCGTCGGCGAGGAAGGAAAAGTTGCTTCCCAGCGCCGAGACCGCCTGCGACAGCGCCGATTCGCCGCCGGCGACCACCTCCGACACCGCGGTGACCGCCTCGGCGTGGGTGGTGAAGAAGTCGTTCGGCTCGAGGTACTGGTTCAGCACCGCCATCAGCGTCGTGTTCGACAGCGCAAAGTTCGCGATGCGCTCGTACAGGTAGTGCGCGCCCCACCACGCGCCGCCAAAGGCCAGCAGCGACATGCCCGACGCGATCATTCCCTTGTACATGCCCGCGAAGAGCCCGTAGGCGAGGATCGCCAAGATGAGATAGTCGACGATGTTCAAGGTTCATCCCTCCCGAAACCCTTTCGATTCTGGCGGGCGCCGCCGCCCGCGCGCGGGAATCATTTTTCCCAATTTTTCCGCGAATTATCCGCCGAGGCGGGCGAGATAGACCTCGCCGCCGCTGCCCAGCACCGCCACGCCGTCGTCGGTGACGCCGTAGACCGCGTCCAGCGCCAGGTTCAGCGGATAGGCGTTGACCTGCTGGCGGTCGAGCCGCGCCTCCATCACGTAGCCCTCGCGGGTGAAGCCGTAGACGCAGTCGCCCGCGGCGATCAGCCATTCGCATCCGTAGGGCGCGCGCACGGTCCGCTCGCGGTCGCCGCGAATCATGCGGATGTCCTGCATCAGCGCGCCGGTATCGTATTCGCCGTTGGGCACGAACGCCATCATCGGGTTGTCCGAATTGTCGTCGGCGTCGGCGAGGGTCCAGCCGTAGAGCAGGCGGCGGCGGTCCTCATATTCGGTGCCGTTGTACTCGTAGATCTTCAGGTGCGTCTCGCCGACGGTGACCAGCTGCGCCGACTCGAACAGCACGTGATAGAAGATCTGCTCGCTGTCGCTGATGGAGCCGACCAGCCGCCGCCCGGGGCGGTAGACGTTGATCGTGCAGGTGGGCACGGTGCCGTCCGTGTCCAGCACCATCATCCAAAACAGCGTGTCGTCGGCGAAAAAGCCGTAATCGACGACATCCTGACCGGTCAGGGAAATGGTGTCGATCTGTGTGCCTCCGGTCTCCATCAGGACGATCGAGCTGGCGCTGTCCTCTGACCCGAGCAGCACGGCGGCGTACTGCTCGCCCATGCGGGCGGAGACGACGTCGCTGGGCATCGTGTCGCTGTAATCGGGAATGCCGGTTTCGCCGTCGAGCAGCATCAGCGTGCGCCCCACCCACGAGGCGACGCCGGCGTCGCGCGCGTCGTAGCTGGCGCCGCTGCCCACCAGATAGGACCAGCGGATGCGGCCGTCGCTGTCGACTTCGACGATCGAGTTTCCGTCATAATATACAAATCCATCGCCGACCGTTTGCACGGACTGCACGGAGTTCAGGTCGAGCCGGCGCGGCGTCGTGAAGGACGTGCGCGTCGTGGCGTTGACGAAGATCCGCGCGGCGGCAATGGCGATCGCGCAGGACAGCGCAAGGATCAGCAGGACGATCGCCCATGGCAGCCGCGCTCTGCGCTCCCGCTCCATGGTATCCTCCCAGTGCATTTTTGATGATGGCAACGCAAAATGCACGGCGCATCCCTTGTATGCCATAACTATTCCTATTATAATGGAAGAACCGGCGCGTTGCAACGACGCCGCTGTGACAAAACTGGGCAAAAAAGAAACATTTCCGCCGCGGAATTCATTTTTCTTTCACAGTGCGCCTTCGCGGCAGCGCGTATGTTTCACGTGAAACATACGGGAAGCGGCGCGTTTGACCGTCCAGACGTCGCGCGCGAACGCTGAACGGCTCCGGCCCTGCCATACGCATATTGGAAAAGACCATGGGCGCGCGAATGCGGAAATGCTTCAGAAATGCAGACAGCGCCGCCCAAATTGACAGCCGCGCGAGCAAACGCTCTGCGCACGGACACGCGGCGCGAATCCGCGAAGGATGCGCAAGCGCGTGCCGCGGCATCCTCCGCCGCCGCGGTCCCGCAAGCAGGCGGCTTCCACGGAGACGCGCGCCATGAACCCGCGCGGCGGCGCGTGCCATCAGGAAGCGCGTCCCCGGCTGCCCAAAACACCTGCGACGGCGGCAGCGCCCGCGCGGCGGCGCGTTCCATCAGGAAGTCCGCGCACCGGCTGCCCAAGACGCCCGCGACGGCGGCATGCGCCCGCGCGGCGGCGCGTGCCATCCGGAAGCGCGTCCCCGGCCGTCCAAAGACGCCCGCGACGGCGGCAGCGCCCGCGCGGCGGCGCGTGCCATCAGGAAGCCCGCGCACCGGCTGCCCAAGACGCCCGCCGGCGTCGGCTTCATCGTCAGGCGCGGCGCGCACGCATTCCGATCGACCAATGGAGGACTCATGGCGCGAACGAAGAAGAAATCCCCGCGCGTTCGCCGGCGCGCGGGCTGGATTGCCGCACTGGCGGCGGCGGCGCTGATCGTCGGCTGCCTCGGCTGGATGCACCTGTGCGCGCGCACGGTGCACGTGCGCTACGCCGACGTCTGGCTGCGCGACCTGCCCGCCGCGTTTGACGGCGCGACGGTGCTCTTCGCCTCGGACATCGACGCCTGCGGCGTCAATACGCCCGCGCAGGCGGCGCGCACGCTGCACCGGCTGCAGGCGCTCGCGCCGGACCTCGTGCTGCTCGGCGGCGACTATGCCTCGCCGAGCCTGTTCGAGCGCCTCAACGGCGGCGCCGACGAGTCCGACGCGCGCAGCCGCTTCTTCGCCGCGCTGGCGGGATTTCAGGCGCCGCTGGGGATCTACGCCATTTCCGGCGACAACGACGGCGATCCCGCGTCGCTGGCGACCGCCATGAGCGCCGCCGGCGTGCGCCTCATCGACGGCACGGCGGTCACGGTCGAGCGCGGCGGCGCGGAGCTGGTGCTGGTGGGCGTGGGCGCGCAGCCGGCGGACGTCGGCGCGCTGGCGGCGGGCATTGACACCGGCGACTGCGCCATCGCCCTGCTGCACACCCCCGACCGGCTCGTCGACGTGCGCATTGCCGAGGCGCGCGGCGGCGGCGCGTGGGCGGACCTCGTGCTCGCCGGACACACGCACGGCGGGCAGATCGACGTGTTCGGGCGCACGGCGCTGACGCTGACCGAGATGGAGCGCCGCTACCTCGCCGGCTGGTACGAGGACGGCGCGCAGCCGGTGCTCGTCACCACGGGCGTCGGGTGCGAAGCGGCGAACTTCCGCCTCAACACGTCCGGCGAGGTCTGGCTGCTGACGCTTCGCCGCAGCACGGAAGTTGTGGGAACGCCGTGACGCGAGCGCTCCGCCGGACCGCTGTGGAGACGTCGCGGGAAAACCTTCCGGCGCATGGCGGTGGAAGCGGCGGGAAGACATCCGCGGCATGTGGTTGCGGTGCGGGAAAGCATTCCAACGCGGGGTGGTCGCAGCGGCGAGACGACATTCCGGCGATGGCTGTGGAGTCGGCGCACCAAGCGGTTTTGCGCAAAAGCCGCGCGGCGTGAGAAAGCATTCGCGCGGCGGCAATGCCAAAGCTACGCGCAGGCAGGCTCCTCAGAAGGAATGATTTCCGCACGGCGATCAAGCGCCAAAGCGTGCGCAGGTCCAGTCCGCCGGAAAAATGCTCGCGTTGCGGCAATGGAATGCTGCGATTCGGACGCAATGCGCGGCGCGCGTGCGGTGCGGAGACGTCAGGAAGGGGCGGGGTGTGCTCAGCGGCAGAACTGTGCGCACGAATACGAACATGTGTTCGGTTAAAAGCGTGGTTTCGAACAAGGACGCGCCCGTGCGGACGTTGCTCCGCGAGCCGTCGCTGGCTGCCAGCACGGCGCAGTCGTAACGCATTTGCCTGACGCCACATTTGTGTACACGCTGCTTGAGCGCGCAGGTCGAAGTCGGCTGCACGTACCGCGGACTGCACTGTGCTCGCGCGCACGGCGCCCGAGTGTGCAGTGCGGCGATGCGTGCGCTTTGCGGCTGTTTCAACGCATTCCTGGCGAATGACGGCCTCCAGTGCCGCGACGGCTCCGCGGACGATGTTTCACGTGAAACATCGCGCCTTGTCCGCTGTGCTTGTGGGGGACGCGGCACTTCTGCCGGTTGCATGTTTCACGTGAAACAATCCTGCACGCGAAACATGCGCGCAGGCTCAGGCCGTTCGCATGAAATGCGACGGTTTGGATGTTTCACGTGAAACATTGTGCCGCGCCAGGGATGTGCACCCCGCGCACGGTCGGTCAACGCGCACAGCCGCAGGACAGGAATTGCGCGTGCAGGCAATTCGACAACTTGGGCAGCGCCGGTCAACGCGCGCAGGACGGCGAAACCGCCGCATGTGGTCGCACAACGCTTCGCGATAGCCAAGACTGGAAGCGTGTCCATCTCGCGTTCGCACCGCGCACGCGGTTACGCCACGTCCGCAGCGACTGCCAAGAGTGAAAACGTCCCTGCCTTGCACCAGCGTTAAGCCAATCGCTCCACGCTTGCAGCGGCAACCAAAGGCGGAAACGTGTCCATCTCGTGCCTGCGCCGCACGCAGTCGTTCCACGGCGAGTAGTGGTATGGACTCAAATGGATGGTTCTCGCGCTTGCGCCGCACGCGGTCGTTCCATGTCCGCAGCGGCAGCCAAGTCCTGAAACGTCTCCGTCTCACGCCTGCGCCGCGCTCGGTCGCTCCAGCACATTCCCGCTGCGGCAACCGCGGCGCGGCTCCGGCTGTTTCACGTGAAACATATCGCAACGACAGGAGGTTCTCATGGAATACATCTGCTCCGATTGCCCGCGGCAGTGCGGCGCGCTGCGCGGCGCGACCGGCGCGGGCGTCTGCCGCATGGGCGCGCAGCCCGTGCTCGCCCGCGCTGCGCTGCACTTTGACGAGGAGCCCGTGGTCAGCGGCACGCGCGGCTCGGGCGCGGTGTTCTTTTCGGGCTGCGCGCTGCGCTGCCGCTTTTGCCAGAACTATCCCATATCGCACGGCGGCTTTGGGCGGGAAGTCAGCGTCGCGCGGCTGCGGGAGATCTACTTCGAGCTCATCGCGCAGGGCGCGCACAACGTCAACCTCGTCAATCCCACCCACTTCGCGCGCGCCATACTCGAATCGCTCGAGGGCGGACTGCCCGTGCCGGTGGTGTGGAACACGGGCGGCTATGAGCGCGTCGAGACGCTGCGGCGGCTCGAAGGACGCGTGCAGGTCTATCTGCCCGACCTCAAGTACGTCCGCCGCGACGCCGCCCAGCGCTATTCCGGCGCGGCGGACTACTTCGCGTTCGCGGGACCGGCGCTGCGCGAAATGCTGCGGCAGACGGGTCCGGTGACCCTCGACGCGGACGGAATCATTCGCTCGGGCGTGATCGTGCGCCACCTGATCCTGCCGGGCCGCGCCGAGGAGTCCATGGAGGCGCTCGACTGGATCGCCGCCAACCTGCCGGGCGCGTGGGTGAGCCTGATGGCGCAATACGTGCCGTGCGGCGACGTCGCCGGCGTCGACGCACTCGAGCGGCGGCTGACGCAGGAAGAATACGACCGCGTCTGCGACCACCTTCTTGCGCTCGGCCTCGAGGACGGCTTCGTGCAGGAGCTGTCGTCCTCGGACGAAAAGTACATTCCGCCGTTCGACCTGACCGGCGTCTGACGTCAACCAAAGTATTGGAGGAAAACATGGAGATACGATACTGTCCGCTGTTCAGCGGTTCGAGCGGCAACGCGCTGTACATTGGCTGCGAGGACACCCACCTGCTCGTCGACGCGGGCGTTTCCGGCACGCGCGTGGCGCAGGCGCTGCAGCGCATCGGCGTCGCGCCGGACTCGCTGGACGGCGTGCTGGTCACGCACGAGCACAGCGACCACATCCGCGGCGTGGGCGTGCTGGCGCGCAAATACGACCTTCCGGTGTACGCGACCGCCGGCACCTGGGCGGCAATGGCGGACAAAATCGGTCCGATCGCGGCGAAAAATGTCTGTACGATCGAGCCGGAACGCAATTTCTACCTCGGCGCACTGGAAATTCTGCCCTTTTCCACGCCGCACGACGCCGCCGACCCGGTCGGATTCGCCTTTGAGCGCGACGGCGCGCGGCTCGCCGTCGCCACCGACATCGGCTGCGTGCGCGACAGCTGGGCAAAATACGTGCTCGGCGCGGACGCCGTGGTGCTGGAATCGAACTACGATCCCGGCATGCTCGACGCGGGCCCGTATCCGTTCGAGCTCAAGAAGCGCATCCGCTCGCGGCGGGGACACCTTTCCAACGACGAGGCGGGCGCGTTCGCCGTGCGCCTGATCGAGCAGGGCGCGCGCCAGATCGTGCTCGGTCACCTGAGCAAGGAAAACAATTTCCCCGAACTGGCGCGGCAGTGCAGCGAGTGCGCGCTGCGCAGCGCGGGCATCGAGCCGGACACAGACGCGCAGCTGGTCGTCGCGCGCCGCGACGAGACGACCGGCATGTTCAGCGTCTGCTCGGAACTGCGCTGAGGCGGCGCCGCGAACGATGGATTTCTGCCGCCATCCGCGCGTCATGCCGCGCGCAGAAGCGCCATATAAGATGTAGAAAGACCGCGACAAATCGCGCATATTCATGCAATATGTTGTATTTTATGAGGAGTGAGGACGGATGAAGAGAACGACGCTGGGCGCCTTCGGCGTGCCGGCAGGGCTGCTCGCCGCCGCGCTCGGGGGCGCGGGCAACGCCGCGATCGCGCTGGCGTGCGGCATCGCATGGATGACGGCCTGGTCGTTGGCGGCGCACGACGCGCTCGCCCGCGCGCTGGGACGCCTGACGCGCCCGGATCGCGCTGCCGGAGCGGCGCTCTGCGCGCTCGCCATGGCGGCTGCCGGCGGAGCCGCCGGGCTGTTCGCCGGCTGCGCCATCGCCGCGCGCCTTCCGATACGCTTGCCGCAGGGCGGCGGAATCGCCGAATGGCTCGCCGCGGCGCTCTGCGCGCAATTCTATCGCGTCGCATGGGCGGCGTCCGGGGCGCGCCGCCGCCCATGGTCGCTGCGCGCGCTCGACATCGCGGTGGGCGCCGGTGTCGTCGCGGCGCTGTTCAATGGCAGCGCGACTGCCGCCGCGCTCGCCGCTGCCGCCGGCGCGGTCGCACTCTTTGCCTGGACGGCTGCGGCGAAGTCCGGCGTCGCCCGCAGCGCAGCGCCCCTGCGCGAAGTCCCCGCCGCGCTGCTCCGCGAGCTCCCTTATCCGCTATTATGCGCCACTATAGTAGGATTTCTTACCTCATGGACCTTTTCTGTGAACGGCGCTTCCATTCAAGCGGCGGTGCTGGCGGGATGGTTGGCGCTGGAGCTGGGGCGGACGGCGTACCGGCGGGACGATCGCGCGGACCTGCCGCTGCGGCTGGCGGCGGGGGCATGGGCGCTGGCGGCGGCAGCGGCGGCACTGGCGTGCGCGCAGCTGGAATGGCATGCGGCGGACGTGCAGGCCGCTGCGGCGATGCTGATGCTGGCCTCGGGATGCGCGCTCTGCCGGGACGCGGCGGTCGCGCCGCGCACGATCGCGGCGGCGATCCTATTATTCCTCGCTGCCCTGCTCGCCGCGCTGCCCGGAATCCCCGCGCTCCCGCGCCCCGCGTCCCTCCCGCCGCTCCTGCTCGCCGCATCTCCCCTCCTCTTCGCCCTCGCCGCCCTCGCCCTCCTCTTCGCCGGCGTCCCCCGCGCCCTACGCGCCCGCCGCGCCCGCAAGGCGATGCGCCGGAAGGCGGCAGGCGGATAAATATTCACAGGCGAGGCGCAGGGGGGAACGCGCAGGGGGCTCTGCCCCCTGCACCCCCGCCAAAGGGTCTGAGACCCTTTGGAATCCCGCTGCGCGCGATGCGCATGCGCATCGCGGGGAAAGAGGGATATTTACGTTTCGACCCGGGGCAAATCCCGCCGGACGGCGGCGGGATTTGCTGTTTTTTTATGGAATTATCGTATAAGAAGGCTCGCCGAATAAAGGATATATGCGGAGGGAAAAGGCTCCAACATACGAGGAATGTCTCCTCCTCCAAGACACGCCGACCGCCTGACCCCAGCGTCGTGGGCGACCATCCGCCGCCGAACTCAAGCTCCGTGTCGCAGTCAATCCTCCGTCGCTGTCACCCCAGCCTTGCGTCGTGGGCGACCCTCCGTCGCCCACGACAGCTGCCCGCTCCCAATTTCGCCCAAAAACAGCAAATCCCGCCGCCTCCTGGCGGGATTTGCCCTTGATAGAAATGAAAGCCCATCATCCCACCCCCGCGATGCGCATGCGCATCGCGCAAAGCGGGATTCTCAAGGGGCTCAGACCCTTGAGCT
>CALVPU010000181.1 GCA_944353735.1 uncultured Eubacteriales bacterium
GTACGGCGCCATGCCGCCGTCGCGCTGCCAGCCGTAGGCGCGGCGGTGTTCGCTGGTGCAGGAAATCGCGTAGCCGCGCCGGCAATCGTAGCACACGCCGCAGCCGGAAATGTGGTAGACGATCGCGCGGTCGCCCTTGTGAAAGCGCTTGAGTCCCGCGCCCTCCTCGACGATCACGCCGCAGGGCTCGTGCCCGGCGATGGTGCCGGGAATGTACGCCTCCGCGCCCTTGCCGACGTGTTCGCGGTAGATGCAGCGGATGTCGCTGCCGCAGATGGTCGACGCCTTTGTCTGGATCAGCACCTGTCCGTATCCCGGCGTGGGCACATCGAATTCCCGAAACGCAACCGTGCTGTTTCCGGGCAGAATCGCGCCCGTCATCTTTGCCATCGTTCAACACTCCTTTTTGCATAATTTGCCGCTTGCGTTGCATTGGCTGTCTCTATTATAGCCTCAAGATGCGCGCATTGCCATATTCCAGTTCGACGGCTTGCGCGCCTGGATGTCGCATTCGCGAAGGTCTTGACAGCTTCGCCGCGCGCTGCTATACTCGACGCGGAGGGACGCGCATGTTTATTCAATATCACAGCCTCGACATCGCCTTTTCGGTAGGCGGCACGCGCTTTCGCGCGCTGAACATCGCCCGCGAGCGGCTGGAACGCATCATCCCCAATCACAGCCACGGCGCGGACAGCTATGAGTTCCACTTCACCGCCAGCGGTCGCGGACAGGTGCTCGCCGGCGGCGCGCTGTGGCCACTGGCGCCGGGCAGCTTCTACGTCGTCGGTCCGCATGTCGACCACGCGCAGATCCCCGATCCGGACGACCCGCAGGTGGATGAATGCGTCTACCTGCAGCGCCTCGCGCCGGAACGCGCCGACGCGCCCACATGCGCCGCCGCAGCCGCCCTTGTGCAGCGGAACTTCCGCCTCGGGCACGGCGGCGAGGCGATGCGCGCCGTGCTCAACCGGCTGTTCGCTGAGCTCGACCAGCGCCGGGCAGGCTACACCATTTGGGTTGAGACGCTGCTGACGCAGCTCGTGCTCTGCGCGGTTCGGGACACCGGCGAAGCGCTGCCTGCCGAGTCGTTCCAGCCGGCGACGCCGGAAGAGGCGCGGGCATTCATGATCGAGGAAGCGTTTCTGTACGAATACCCCGTCCTGACGCTCGACGGCCTGGCGCGGCGGCTGGGGCTTGGCACGCGGCAGACCGAGCGGCTGCTGCGCGAGCGCTACGGCAAGACGTTTCGCCAAAAGCGCGCCGAAGCGCGGCTGTCCGCCGCCGAAATTCTCCTCTCGCGCACGCGGCGCAGCGTCTCCTCGATCGCTGAGGAGCTCGGCTACGCTTCCGCAGAGCACTTCGCCGCCGCGTTCCGCCGCCACAGCGGCATGAGCGCCACCGCCTACCGCCGCCGCCACCGCATCGATCTGCCCGGCGGCGCGGAGCCGGTGCTCGATCCGCCGGAAGGCCTCGGCTCCGCCTTCGTCCCCGGGCGCGAGACGGTCCAGCAACGCAGATTCCCCGATTTGTCCAAATTTGCCGGAAATAGCTGAGCTATCTTGACGTCTGCGTTGCGTCTGTTCCAATCCTGCAGCGGAAAGAATATACAAAATCACAGTTGACGATGCGCAGCCAATCGGGTATACTAGTAGATAGGTAGAGGACCTGTCCGGTGCAACTGCGCCCGGCGCGCCATCCTCTTCAGCGCATCGCGAGCATGCGGCGCGCAAATCAACGATCAGGAGGAATGATGACCATGAATTACGCAGAGGAATCCCTGAAGAAGCACGCTGAATGGAAGGGCAAGATTGAAATCGTCAGCCGCGTGCCGGTCGCCACGAAGGATGACCTGTCGCTGGCGTACACCCCTGGCGTCGCTCAGCCCTGTCTGGAGATTCAGAAGGACATCAACAAGAGCTATGAGCTGACGCGCCGCTGGAATACCTGCCTGGTCGTCACCGACGGCACCGCCGTGCTCGGCCTGGGCGACATCGGTCCGGAAGCCGGCATGCCTGTCATGGAGGGCAAGTGCGTGCTGTTCAAGGCGTTCGGCGACGTCGACGCCTTCCCGATCTGCGTCAAGTCCAAGGACGTCGATGAGATCGTCAACACCATCTACATGATCTCCGGCAGCTGCGGCGGCATCAACCTCGAGGACATCGCCGCGCCCCGCTGCTTTGAGATCGAGGCCAAGCTGAAGGAGAAGTGCGACATTCCGATCTTCCACGACGACCAGCACGGCACCGCCATCATCACGCTGTCCGGCCTGATCAACGCGCTGAAAGTCGTCGGCAAGAAGAAGGACGAGATCAAGGTCGTCATCAACGGCGCCGGCGCCGCCGCGACCGCCATCGCCAAGCTGCTGCTGTCCTACGGCGTGAAGGACGTCACCATGTGCGACCGCAAGGGCGCCATCTACGAGGGGCGCAAGGAAGGCATGAACCCCTTCAAGGATGAAATGGCGAAGGTCACCAACCTCAGCAAGAAGGCCGGCTCGCTTGCGGACGTGCTCGTCGGCGCGGACGTGTTCATCGGCGTCTCCGCCCCCGGCGCGGTCACCGTCGACATGGTCAAGACCATGAACAAGGACGCCATCGTGTTTGCCTGCGCCAACCCGACGCCCGAGATCTTCCCGGACGATGCCAAGGCGGGCGGCGCGCGCGTGGTCTCCACCGGTCGCAGCGACTTCCCGAACCAGATCAACAACGTGCTGGCGTTCCCCGCCGTGTTCCGCGGCGCGTTCGACGTGCGCGCGAAGGACATCAACGAAGAGATGAAGATCGCCGCGGCGCTCGCGCTCGCCAACCTCATCTCCGACGATGAGCTCAACGAGAACTACATCATCCCCGCGCCGTTCGATCCGCGCGTCCGCAACGCCGTGGCCAGCGCCGTCGCGCAGGCTGCCCGC
>CALVPU010000182.1 GCA_944353735.1 uncultured Eubacteriales bacterium
CGGCAGGCGAAGCAGAAGCGCGCGCGGGCATGCGCGGCGAATCCGCCAGCCAATGCGCGGCGGCAGTTGGGGCAAGTCTAAAAGGCGCGAGCAGCCGCGCCGAGAGCGGCGGGCGGCACGGAAGCGCGCGCAGCTGAAACGGCGCCATACGGACGGCGAGCTGTTCGCCGCATAACGTGGAAGCGCTTTAGGCGCGCGGCATTGCGGCGGCACAGGCCGCGCGCGCAGAGTTTTGTTGACGCCGCCGCGCGCAGACGTGCATGTTCGCCGCGGCGCGCGGAAATCGCTTTGACAGGAGGTCGTATGAAGCGTCGCAAGAGTCCCTTTCTCGTATTTCTCACCTGCGTGCTGGCGGTGCCGACCTGCGGCGCGCTCATGGGCGAGCTGCCCCGCGGGACGGCGTTCGCCGATCTGAGGCCGTGGCTGGCCGTGGGAGCGCTGCTGGGCGTGGCGCACCTCGTCATCCGTCCGGTGCTGCGCTTCCTCAGCGCGCCGATCGGCTGCCTGACGCTGGGACTGTTTGGGCTGGTCATCGACGTCGGGCTGATCTACGCCTGCGCCGCGCTCGTCGACGGCTTTCGCGTTTCCAGCCTCCTCTACGCCCTGCTGACCGCCGTGATGATCAACGCCATCAGCGCCATCGCCGCCGGACGAAACTGAGCGCGTCGGCGAAGCCAGCGCGCAGACGCCCAAGCGCCGCCCTCGAGTTCATGGCGTTCGCGCAGGGCGAAGCTGTCCCTGCGGTTCGCACAGCGCGGCGCGCGCCGGATTTTCGGCGCGCGCCGCTTCGCTTGCCCCATGTTTCATTTTTCTGCCCGCGCCTCCGGCGCTTCAGTCCGCGGCGCCTGGGCGCGCGTCCTTTCCGGGCGTCTCCGTCTCATTTGCGCCGCGCCTCCTGCGCTTCAGTCCGCGGCGCCTGGGCGCGCGTCCTCTCCGGGCATCTCCGTCTCATTCGCGCCGCGCTCGTCCGTCGCTGTCGCCTCCGCCTGCCGCATCTTCGCCGCGTCCTCGAGCATCGTCCGGACGGAGGGCGCGTTCTTCGTCAGCTTCTTGATGGTCAGGTCCTCCGCCTTGTTGTTTGCGAGGCGGAGGTTGTTTTCCGAGCTGAGCAGCGCCTGTTTGATCTTCTGCAGGTGGTCGATGCTCTTGTCGATCTCCTCGATCGCAGTAGCGAAGCGCTGGCTCGCGAGGCGGTAATTGCGTCCGAAGGCGTCCTTGAAGGCGTTCATGTTCTCCTCAAAGCGCGTCAGGTCGATCTGCTGGTTCTGCGCGATCTGCAGCTGCTGGCGATAGTACAGCGAATTGCGCGCCGCGTTGCGCAGCAGCGTGATGATGGGGATGAAGAACTGCGGGCGGATGACGTACATCTTTTCGTACCTGTAGGAGACGTCGACGATGCCGTTGTTGTACAGCTCGTTGTCGATCTCCAGCAGGGAGACGAGTATGGCGTACTCGCACTTCTTCTCGCGGCGGTCCTTGTCCAGTTCGCGGAAGAAGTCCTCGTTCTTGTGCTTGGTGGCGGTGGCGTCGGCCTCGTTCTTCATCTCGAACATGATGGAGATGAACTCCGTGCCGTCCTCGCCGCGCTCGCGGTAGATGAAGTCGCCCTTGCTGCCGGTGCGGGCGTCGTTGTCCTTTTCAAAGTAGGCGTTGGGGAAGGCGGTCATGCGGATGGCGTTGAACTGCGCGAGGCAGTGCTGCTCGAGGCTCTCGCCGATCATCTTGGTGGACTGGCGCGCCTTGAAGTCCTTGTAGTATTCGATCTGCTCGTCCTTGAGCCGGAGCCTGCTCTCGTACTGCTCCTGCAGGGACTTCTCGCTTAAGCGGTTCTCGGTTTCCATGTTCCGGAGCTCGCCCCTGAGGTTGGCGATCTCCGCGGCCTTTTCGGCAAGCTCGGCACTCTTCTCGTCCACCGCTGCGCGCACGGCGAGCTGCTTTTCGACCTCGCTCGCCTCGATCCGCGCCTGCAGCTGCACGATCTGCTGGTCGCGGGCGGAAATCGCCGCCTCCTTCTGCGACATGCCGGCGGAATGCGCCTGCGCCGCCTGCGCGAGCTCCCGGTCCTTCTTCTCGAGCGCCTGCGAGACGGCGATCTGCCTCTCCAGCGCGCTGGAATCGAGCCTGGCGCGCAGGTCGGCGATGAGCTTGTCCTTGACCGCGATCTCCGCGTCCTTCTGACCGAGGCTGGCGGCGCGCGCCTTCTCCTCCTGCAGGCGAATCACTTCCAGCTCGCTCTGGCGCTGCGCGTCGAGCAGCTTCGCCCGCCGGTCGAGTTCTTTGGCGAATTCCTGATCGCGCACCTGCCGCGCGATCTGCTCGTAACCGTTTTCGTCCACCTGAAACACTTCTCCGCATTTCGGGCACTTGATCTGCTGCACAATTCCACCCCCGAGGTATTCTCTTTCAGATTATCATGAGAATTCGCCGCAATTGTCATCATGAGAATTCGCCGCAATTGCAGGAAAAAAGCGCGCGGCGGCGCGCGGAAGAAACGGCGCGGGCGGAACATGTCCGCACCGCCTCAGCGCGGCGGCACGCCTTCATCCCCGTCTGCTTCGCCGTCCGCGACGCCTTCATCGTCCGCCTCGGCGACGCCGCGCAGCTGGCGCGAGAGGGCACGGGCGCGGACGTCCATCTTCTCCAGCGCCTCCTCCGTCTGCCGCAGGCGGCGGCGCACGTTGGCGGCGGCCTCCTCATAGCGCGCGAACTCGGCGCGCACGGCGGCGAGCAGCTTGAGCACCTCGCCGCTGCGGCGCTCGAGCGTGACCGAGCGAAAGCCCATGCGCAGGCTGGTCAGCAGCGCCGCGAGCGTGTTGGGCCCCGCGACCATGACGCGGTACTTCGCCTGCAGCCGCTCGCACAGCCCGCGGCGGCGCACCGCCTCGGCGTAAAGGCTCTCCACCGGCAGAAACATCACCGCGAAGTCGGCGGTCTGCGGCGGGCGGATGTACTTTTCGCCAATCGCCTTCGCCTGCTCGGTCAGCGCGCGCTCCAGCGCGGCGGCGCACGCCTCCACCCGCGCGGCGTCGCCCGCCTCGCTCGCCTCGGTCAGGCGCAGAAAGTCCTCCTGCGGAAACTTGGAGTCGATGGGCAGAAGCGCCTCGCCGTCCAGCGCCGGCAGCCGCACGGCAAACTCCACGCGCGTCTGCGAGCCCTCGGGGATGGCGGCGTTTTCCAGATACTGTCCCGGCGCGAGCATCTCCTCGAGCAGCGCGCGCAGCTGCATCTCGCCCCAGACGCCGCGCGTCTTGACGCCGCCGAGCACCTTGCGCAGCCCGGCGAACTCGCCCGCCAGCTCGCGCATCTGCCCCAGTCCGGCGTGCACGTCCGCCAGCTGGCGGTTGACGGTCCGGAACGACTCGCTCAGGCGCGCGTCGAGCTTTTCCGACACGATGCTGCGCACCTCGCCGAGCTGGCGCTCGTTGGCTTCGCGCAGGGCGTCGAGGCGCGTCTCCAGCGCGCCGGACACGGACGAGCGCATCTCGCGCAGCTGGCGCTCGTTGGTCGTGCGCATGGCGACGAGGCGCGTCTCCAGCCGCTCGGAGACGATGCTGCGCACCTCGCCGAGCTGGCGCTCGTTGACTTCGCGCAGGGCGTCGAGGCGGCTGTCGAGCGCGTCGCGCAGGCGGTCCTGGCGCCGGCTGAGCTCGCCGCCCTGCGCGTCGATGCGCTCGACCGCCGCCTCGAGGGACTGGTTGAGCAGCAGGATGGCGCGCGACTGCGCTTCGGCGTCCTTGCGCGCGCGCCTCTGTTCGCGCTGCACGGCGAACGTGCGCGCCAGCAGCACCGCCAGCAGTGCCGTCAGCAGCGCCGCCAGCGCGCCGCAGAGGATGAGGACTTCGGTCTGCATGGAGCGGCTCCTTTCGTTTGTAAAAAGACGGCGCGCGATGCGGCGCGTCCGCGCCCGCCAGGGGCGAAAAAATTTCCAAACCTATTATAACATCTTTCCCGCACGGGCGCAAGGCGCGCGCCCGCCAGTTCCCGCAAGGGGTTGCGGAGGCGGCGAATATCGGATATAATAGAAGCTGGGATTTTATTCCGGAAACGCGATCGGGAGGGACGTCTATGAGCTGTGGGCTGAAGGACCCGGTGGAGCTGCGCGTGGCGGCGGACCCGGGAATGATGCTGGTGATCCGGCTGGCGACGGCGGGCGTGGTGGCGCGCGCCGGACTGGGCATCGACGCCATGGATGGCCTGAAGATGGCGACGGAAGAGGCGTGCAACTGCCTGATCGGGCAGGACAACCCGCCCGCGCGCATCGCGCTGCGCTTCGCCTGCGACGGCAGCGCGCTGACCATTTGCGCCGCCGCGTGCGATGCGGACGAAGCCGGAGTTGCCGCGCAGCGCGGTCCCTGCGCCTGCGGGCGGGCGGACTGCGGCGCCAGCCGACCGGCGGCGCCCCACGCGCAGGCGCCCGCCGCCGGCGACGAGCTGGAGATCGTGCGCTGCATCCTCGAGGCGCTCGCCGACGAGGTGGACTTCGACATGCGCGAGGGCAGGCTCCGCGCGATCGAGCTGCGCACCGCGCTGGCGCGGGAGGGCTGACCATGCGGACGACATCAGCTCCCGCCGGCGCGGAGGATGCGCGCGCGCGGACGTCCCCCTGCGCCTCCGGCGCTTCCCCGGCGGACGCTCCCGAAGCGCGGATGACGGCAAACGGCGCGGATTTCGCGGCAGCGAATGATTTTCCGGCTTCCGGCGCGGGCGGTCCCGCCGCTTCCGCGACGGACGCGCTGGTCCGGCGCTACCTCGCCAGCCGCGACGCGGCGCTGCGCGAGCGCATCGTCGCCGACAACCTCTACATCGCGCAGATCATCGCCCGGCGCTTCTCGGGGCGCGGCGTGGAGTACGACGACCTGTATCAGGTCGCCTCGCTGGCGCTGTTCAAGGCGATCGACCGCTTCGACCCGGGCAAGGGCGTCAAGTTCGTCAGCTTTGTGACGCCGACGATGGTCGGCGAGGTCAAGAACTACTTCCGCGACCGCTCGCGGGCAATCCGCATGCCCCGCCGGCGGGCGGAAATGGCGCGCTCGGTGCGCGCGGCGCAGGCGCGGCTGGAACAGCGGCTGGGGCGCTCGCCGCGGGTGGACGAGCTGGCGCAGGCGCTGGGCGCGTCGGAGGACGACGTGGTCGAGGCGCTGGAGCTCAGCCGCGCGCTGACGCCGGCGTCGCTGGACGCGCAGGCGGGCGAAGAGGGCGAGGGCTCGCCGCTGGGCCGCCTGCTGGGCGGAGACGATCCCGCCTTCGCCGCATTCGAGCGCGGCGACATGCTCAGCCGCGCGCTCGAGGCGCTGGACGCGCGCCAGCGCGAGGTCATCCGCGCGCGCTTTTACGAGGACCTCTCGCAGCGCGAGGTCGCCCGGCGGCTGAACGTCTCGCAGATGACCGTGTCGCGCATTGAGCGCCAGGCGCTCAAGCGAATGCGCGGCGCGATGGACGAAAACGGAACGACGACAGGAGAGAGACCATGAAGTGGATTGCGTGCGCTGCGTTCGGCATGGAAGGCATGACCGGACGCGACTTAAAGCGCATGGGAATGAAGGACGTGCGCGTGCTGGACGTCGGCGGCGCGACGTTCGAGGGCAGTTACGCCGACGCCTTTCGCGCCAACCTCTGGCTGCGCACGTGCGACCGCGTCATGCGCGTGATGGCGCAGTTCGAGGCGCGCAGCTTTGAGGAGCTGTTTCAGGGCGTCAAGGCGATCGAGTGGGAGAACATGCTGCCGGAGGACGCGCGCTTCCCCATCCGCGCCAAGTGCGTGCGCTCGCAGCTGATGAGCCCATCGGACGTGCAGAAGATCTGCAAGCGGGCGATGGTGGAGCGCATGAAGTCTGCCTACGGGCGCGACTGGTTCGACGAGACCGGCGCGCTGTTTCAAATCGACATCTCCATCCGCAGCGACGTGGTCACCGTGTGCGTGGACGCCTCGGGCGAGGCGCTCTCGCGGCGCGGCTACCGCACGTGGAACGGCGAGGCGCCGCTGCGCGAGACGCTGGCGGCGGCGCTGGTGCTGCAAAGCGGCTGGCACCCGTGGCAGATGCTGTACGACCCCTGCTGCGGCACGGGCACGATCCTCGTCGAGGCGGCGTTCATCGCCCTCAACCGCGCCCCGGGGCTGACCCGGCACTTCGCGATGGAGAGCTGGCCCGTGGTGACGCGCAACTTCGCGGCGATCGAGGCCATCCGCAGCGAGGCGCGGCTGAAGTTCGCGGAAGGGCTTCGGCGCCCGCTGCACATCGCCGGCTCGGACATCAGCCCCGAGGCGATCGAGCTGGCGCGGCGGCACGTGCGGCAGGCGGGACTGGAGGGGCGCATCGCCCTCTCGGTGCGCGACCTGCGCGACGTGACGCTGGGCGGCGGCGAGCCGGGCGTGTTCATCGCCAACCCGCCCTACGGCGAGCGGCTGGACAACGCCCGCGCCGCCCACGCCATCGCCAAACAGCTTGGGCGGCTGCAGCAGCGCCACCCGGGCTGGGCGCTGTGCGCGTTCTCGGCGGACATGGGCTTCGAGCGCGCCTACGGCCGCCGCGCCACGCGCAGGCGCCGCTATTACAACGGACGAATCGAATGCGAATACAGGATCTTTGAGGCAAGCGAGGTGCATGACCATGAAACCGATCTTTAACCGCGCGCCGCTGACGCCCAACGCGATGGCGCCGCTGCCGCTGGGCTCCATCCGCCCGGAGGGCTGGCTGCTGGACCAGCTGCGCACGCAGGCGGACGGCCTTTCCCGCAAGCTCTGCGAGGTCTGGCCGGATGTGGGCGAGAATTGCGCCTGGCTGGGCGGCGAGGGCGACGGCTGGGAGCGCGCGCCCTATTATCTCGACGGGCTGATCCCGCTGGCGTGGGCGCTGGACGACGCCGGCATGAAGGCGACGTGCGAAAAGTACGTCGAGTGGATGCTCGCCAGCCAGCGCGAGGACGGCTGGTTCGGTCCCGAAAAGAACGAGGACCACTGGCCCCTGATGGTGGCGCTCAAGGCGCTCAGGCAGTACTTCTCCGCCACGGGCGACAAGCGCGTGCTGGTGCTGATGGACCGCTTCTTCAAGTATCAGTACCGCAATCTGGCGGCGCACCCGCTCAAGGCGTGGGCGGTGGCGCGCGGCGGCGAGAACATGGAGCTGGCGCTGTGGCTGTACAACCTCACGGGGCAGAAGTACCTGCTGGAACTGTGCCGCAAGCTGCGGGCGCAGACGCTGGACTGGGCGACGTTCTTCCACACCTTCCCCAACACCATGCCCACCGGCAGGTCGCTCAAGTGGGAGCGCCTCGAGGAGGGCATGAAGGAGGAACTCGCCGACGGCGACGAGCTGGCGGGCGAAAACCGTCCCTTCTTCCAGACGCAGTATCACCTCTCGCACGGCGTGAACGTGGCGATGGGCCTCAAGACGCCGGGCGTGATCAACCTGTTCAAGTCCGGCTTCAAGGAGCAGGGCGGCTTCAAGTTCGGCTGGGCAAAGCTGATGAAGCACCACGGCGTGGCGAGCGGCGTGTTCACCTGCGACGAGCACCTGAGCGGTGCCAGCCCCACGCAGGGCACGGAGACGTGCACGGTGGTGGAGCTGATGTACACGCTGGAGACGCTCATCGGGCTGGGCGATTACGGCACGGAGCTGCCGGACATCCTCGAAAAGGCCGCGTACAACGCGCTGCCGGCGGCGTTCACGCCGGACATGTCCGGTCACCAGTACGACCAGCAGGTCAACCAGATCAAGGTCTCCAACGAGCCGCGCAAGTGGTACAACAACGGCGACGACTCGAACCTGTTCGGCTTTTCGCCCAACTTCGGCTGCTGCACGGCGAACTACCATCAGGGTTGGCCGAAGTTCACGTCCCACCTGTGGTACGCGACCAACGACGGCGGGCTCGCCGCGATCAGCTACGCGCCGTGCACGGTGCGCGCGGCGCTCGGCGGCGTGCCGGCGCGGCTGAAGGTGTCCGGCGGATACCCGTTCTCGCAGACGGTGCGCATCGAGGTCGCGGTCAAGCAGCCGGCGGAGTTCCCGCTGTACCTGCGCGTGCCCTACTGGGCGCGGCAGCCGATGATCTATCTGCCCGACGGCGAAATCATGCAGGTGCGGGCAAACGAGACCACCTGCGTGCGGCGCAAGTGGCGCACCGGCGACGTCGTGCGCCTCGAGATGCCCACCGCGCCGCGGCTGACGCGCTGGTACCACCAGTCCGGCGCGGTGGAATTCGGTCCACTGTTGATGGCGTTCCAGCCGAAAGAGGACTGGCAGCAGCTGGACAACGGCGACTGGCAGGTGACCACCGAGGAGAACTGGAACTGGGCGCTGCTGCGCGACGAGCCGATGAAGGCCGTCGTCGAGGGCGAGCGCGATACGGCGTTCGGCAAGGGCGGTCCCGGCGTCAAGGTGCTGGCAAAAGCGGCGCCGGTGGAATGGACCATGGACGGCGCCAGCGCCGGCAGCGTGCCGATGGCGCCCGCCCCGCAGGGACCCGCCCGAGTCATCGAGCTCAAGCCCTTCGGCGACACCGCCCTGCGCATCGCCCAATTCCCCATCGCCATCGACCCCGTGCGCTGACCCACGCTCAATGGGTGGACGGGGGAGCGAGCTCCCCCGCCAGGTGCCGCGCCTCAAATTTTCAGTTTGAGCCGTGGCAGTCTTGCCCAGGGGCAAAACCGCCACCCCTACCACAATTTGCTTGAGTTTTCCAAGGAAAACTCCGGTCGCAAATTGTGCAAGGAAGATATTTTTCTTCCAGACAAATGGAATTTGCCTGCAGAAAAATATCGCAAATCCGCCGCGCATGTCGCCGGATTTGATTTTGCAGGCTGTCCTGCGTGCCTTTTTGGCGGGAGTTTTCAGGGAACTGCTCCCCAAAACGCCCCAACCAAAAACAGTGAATCACGCCGCCTCCCGGCGGGATTCACCCCGGGCAGAAACGCACGTCCCCTCCCACCGCCGCGGCGCAAAATGCGCCGCAGAAGCGGGATTCCAAAGGGTCTCATGACCCTTTGGCGGGGGACTCGGAGGGTAGCTCCCCCAAACGCCCCCAACCCAGAAACAGTGAATCACGCCGCCTCCCGGCGGGATTCACCCCGGGCAGAAACGAATGTCCCCTCCCACCAACGCGGCGCAAAATGCGCCGCAGAAGCGGGATTCCAAAGGGTCTCATGACCCTTTGGCGGGGGTTCTCAGGGGGCAGAGCCCCCTG
>CALVPU010000183.1 GCA_944353735.1 uncultured Eubacteriales bacterium
CCGGATCGAACGCGGAGATGATGACCGCCTCGGGCGTGTCGTCGATGATGAGGTCGACGCCGGTCGCGGTCTCGAGGGTGCGGATGTTGCGGCCCTCGCGACCGATGATGCGTCCCTTCATGTCGTCGTTGGGCAGCGCCACGACCGACACCGTCGTCTCGGCGACGTGGTCGGCGGCGCACTTCTGAATCGCCAGCGAGATGATGCTGCGGGCACGCTTGTCCGCCTCTTCCTTGGCGCGCGCCTCCACCTCGCGGACCATGACGGCGGCATCGTGGTAGGCGTCCTTCTGGATGCGGTCGATGAGCACGCCCTTGGCCTCGTCCGAGGTCATGCCGGCGACGCGCTCGAGCTCGCCCTGCTGACGGGCGTGCATCTCCGCCGCCTCGGCCTCGAGGCGCTCCGCTTCGCGATACTTGTCGTTCAGCGCAGCCTCGCGCATCTCCAAGTTGTCCAGTTTCTTGTCAAATGCCTCTTCGCGCTGGTTGACCCTGCGCTCCAGCCGCGAAACCTCGCTGCGGCGATCGCGCACTTCCTTGTCGAGTTCCGACTTGAGGCGGATGACCTCTTCCTTGGCCTCCAGCAGGATCTCCTTTTTGCGATCCTCGGCCTTGTGCGTCGCATCCTCGACCAGCTTCATTGCCGTCTCCTCGCTCTGACCGATCTTCTTTTCGATCGCGCCCTTGCGATAAAAATAACCGGCTGCAGCCCCAATGACCAGCGCAACCACCGCCGTGATTGCGTAAAACACCCCAGTTCCCTCCTTCACTTCTTTGCCTTACACGAATTCATCGAAAGCGAACGCGCGCAGCCGCAGGGCTCCGCGCCCATCATTTCATATGCCATGTGCACGGCTATCAGAATTATTCTATACGCTTTGCGCGTTTGTGTCAAGCAAAGAAATATTATCTGTTTGTGCGCATCCGACGGTTTTCCCTTGTAAGAATTGCATAAGATGCAGAGGAATCCTGACCGTTTGACGCCCTTCGGGCAACATTTCGCCGGCGAACGGCAACCACGGGTCGCAATCGCCGCCGCGGCAAAATGCTGCGCGCGGCGCCATTTTTTAGCGCCGCGCGCAGGAAAAGGAGGAAGCGAATCGCCGCTCAATCGCGCTTGACGCCCTCGACGCGCCTGCCGTCGACGAACGCCGCCACCACGCGGGTGGTCAGGGCGAACAGGTCGCCGTCCATCAGCGCGAAGTCGGCGTCCTTGCCGACCTCGATGGAGCCGACGCGGTCGGCAACGCCGATGTGCTCCGCCGGATAGAGCGTGATCGCGCGGAACGCCTCGAACGGATCCATGCCGCTCTGCACCGCCATCGCCGCGCAGAAGCGCAGGTGCGCCTGCTCGGTGACCGGCGAATCGGTGATGATCGACACGTGGCAGCCGGCGCGGCTGAGGATACCCGGCGTCTGCCATGACTTGTGCTGCAGTTCAACCTTGGACGGCTGACCAAAGGTCGGCCCGATCGCCAGCGGCGCGCCGGCGCGCACCAGCTCGTCGACGATCAGCGCGCCCTCGGTGACGTGCTCCAGCGTCAGCTTCACGCCGAACTCCTTCGCGATGCGCACGGCGGTGAGGATGTCGTTCGCCTGATGCGCGTGCGCCTTGAGCGGCATCTCGCCGCGAACGACCGGCAAGAGCGCGTGCAGGCGCAGGTCAAACGCCGGCTTTTTGGCGGGATCGCCGCCGGCGGCATCCAGGCGCTCGGCGTACTCGCGCGCCTTGAACAGCATCTCGCGCAGCTTCGCCGCCGTGTTCATGCGGCTGGAGATGCCCTTGTCGCGGTAGCAGCGCTTGGGGTTTTCGCCGAACGCCACCTTCATCGCCGCCTCGGGCTTGACGCACATGTCGTCCACGCAGCGCCCAACCGTCTTGATGGCGGCGAAGGTGCCGCCGATGACGTTGGAGCTGCCGGGGCCGGTGCAGATCGTCGTCACGCCGCCCAGCGCCGCGTCGCGCAGCGAATAGTCGAACGGATTGATGCCGTCGATGGCGCGCAGCTGCGGCGTCACCGGATCGTTGTACTCGTTGTAGTCCTGTCCCTCGTGCCCCAGCGCCCAGCCGTCGAGCCCGATGTGCCCGTGCGCCTCGACCATGCCGGGATAGACGTTCAACCCCGAAGCGTCGAAGACCTCCGCGCCTTCCGGCACGGGCAGTTCTGCGCCGATCTGCGCGATCTTGCCGTCCCGGACGAGGATGTCCGCCGCATAGGGCTCCCTGTGGACGGCGTCAAATACCCTGCCGCCCCGAATGACCATTTCCATTGTGCGCTCACCCTTCCTGTCCTGCGAATTTGCCGCCTGCCCAAACCGCGCTCAGTTGCGCAGGCTGTGCAGCGGCGCGGGAATGCGCCCGCCGCGATGGATAAACGCCGACGCGCCGTACTGCCGCACCGGAATGACCGGCGCGCGCCCGAGCAGCCCGCCGAACTCCACGCTGTCGCCCACCTTCGTTCCCGGCGCGGGGATGATGCGCACGGCGGTGGTCTTGTTGTTGACCATGCCGATGGCGGCTTCGTCGGCGATGATGGCGGCGATCGTCTCCGCCGGCGTGTCGCCGGGCACGGCGATCATGTCCAGACCCACGGAGCAGACGCAGGTCATCGCCTCCAGCTTCTCGAGCGACAGCGCGCCGCGCTCGGCGGCGTGGATCATGCCGATATCCTCGCTCAGCGGTATGAACGCGCCGGACAGTCCGCCGACGTGCGACGACGCCATCACGCCGCCCTTCTTCACCGCGTCGTTGAGCAGCGCCAGCGCGGCGGTGGTGCCGTGCGTGCCGCAGACCTCGAGACCCATCTCCTCGAGGATCGCCGCCACAGAATCGCCCACGGCGGGCGTCGGCGCCAGCGACAGGTCGACGATGCCAAAGGGCACGCCCAGCCGCTTCGACGCCTCCATCGCCACCAGCTGACCCACGCGCGTGATGTGAAACGCCGTGCGCTTGATCGTCTCGGCGACGACGTCGAACGGCTCGCCGCGCACCGCCTCAAGCGCGACCTTGACCACGCCGGGACCGCTGACCCCGACGCTGACGGCGCAATCGCCCTCGCCGGGACCGTGGAACGCGCCCGCCATGAAGGGGTTGTCCTCCACGGCGTTGCAGAACACCACCAGCTTGGCGCAGCCGAAGCCGCCGCGGTCGGCGGTGCGTTCCGCCGCCGCCTTGACGGTCTCGCCCATCATGCGCACGGCGTCCATGTTGATGCCGGCGCGCGTGGAGCCGACGTTGACCGACGAGCACATGAAGTCGGTCTCCGCCAGCGCCTCGGTACTGGACTCGATCAGCCGGCGGTCGGCGGCGGTCATGCCCTTCTGCACCAGCGCCGAATAGCCGCCGATGAAGTCCACGCCCGTCTCCTTGGCGGCGCGGTCGAGCGCGCGCGCCACGGGCAGCGGGTCCTTGACCGCGCCGGCGATCAGCGCCGCCGGCGTGACCGAAATGCGCTTGTTGACAATGGGCACGCCGAACTCGCTCTCGATCGCGCGCCCGACCTCGACGAGGCGCTCCGCGCGCCGCGTGATGCGGTCGTACACGCGCACCGCCAGCGCGCGCTCGTCGTCGGCGGCGCAGGAAAGCAGCGATATGCCCATCGTGATCGTGCGCACGTCGAGCTTCTGGTGGTCGATCATGTTGATCGTCTGCAGGATTTCGGAGGTATTGATCATGCCGCTTCGCCTCCCTCAGATCTGGTGCATCGCTTCGAAGATCTCGCTGCGCTGGACGCGGATCTGCACGTCCAGCCGCCTGGCCTCTTCCGTCAGGCTGTCCTTGAGCTGCTCGAAGGAGCACTGCTCGCTGGAAATGTCGGCGATGAGGATCATGCTGAACAGTCCGGAAACGATCGTCTGCGAGATGTCCAGTATGTTCACGTCGTGTTCGTAGAGGATGCGCGTCACGCTGGCAATGATGCCCTTGCGGTCCGTTCCGAGAATCGTGATGACGGCCTTTTTCATTTCACCCATGCTGCTCGACCTCTCTCGCGCCGGCAGCGTCGGCCTGAGCAGGCGCCGTCGACGTTTTTCTACCATTATACTCCATTCGCCCGCATTTTTCAATATCGCCGCCGTGGCAAACGAAAACGGTCCGCGAAAGAAGGATTCGCGGACCGTCAGTGCCAGTTTTGGCGAAAGCGAAACAGATTTCTCGTTCCGATGGCGGAGAAGCCTTCGGGCGGCGCGGGCGTCTGCGGCGGCGCCTCGCCCGGCTTCACGTAGGCGATGTCGTCCTCCGCCGCCGTCAGGCGTGCGATTCGCGCGCCTGCAGCCCATCGCTCAGGCCGGCAGAGGCGGGCTGTTTTTTTTTATCGTCCTGCGCAGCGGGATTGAGCGCGCCGGCGAGGTGCAGCGACAGCTTTGCCAGCGCCGGACCGGCAATCTCGTAGAGCACGGCGGAGGAGAGGATGATCGTCGAGAGCAGGTCGCCCATCTCCGGCGAGAGCATGCGCTCGCCCAGCGCCGCCAGGCCGATGGACACGCCCGCCTGCGGCACCAGCGCCATGCCGAGATACCTGCGCACCGAGCGCTCCTCGCCCGTGAGCACCGCGCCGAGCGTCGCGCCGAAGTACTTGCCGGCAATGCGCACGAAGAAGTAGACCACGCCGACGACGCCCGCCGTCGCCAGTGCCGGCACGTTCAAGCGCATGCCGGAGACGACGAAGAAGAACGTCAGCACCGGCGGGGTAAACTCATCCACGGTCTTGAACAGCAGGTCCTTCTCCTCGGTGACGTTGGCGTGCACCATGCCCAGCGCCATGCACGCCAGCAGCGGCGAGACGTCCACCGCCGCGCACAGCCCGGCGAGCGTCAGGAGCAGGATGACGACCATCAGCAGGCGGTTGTAGGCGGAGCGCACGTGCCGCTCGCTCCACTTGAGCGCCAGCGCCATGCCCGCGCCGAGCGCCACGGCGAGCACGTTGTAGGCGATGGGCAGCAGGATGCTGGCGGCGCTGAGCTGCTCGGGCGACTCGGTGACCTGGCTGATCGTGGCGCAGACGCTGAACGCCAGCAGCGCCACGGCATCGTCCAGCGCCACCACCTGCAGAATCGTGTCCACAAAGTGGCCCTTCGCCTTATACTGGCGGATGGTCATCAGCGTCGACGCCGGCGCCGTCGCCGCGCCGATCGCGCCCAGAAGCAGCGAGAACGACAGCGGCAGATCGAAGATCAGCAGCATCGCCGCGGAGATGGCCGCCGCCGCTGCCAGCGCCTCCAGCACGGTGATGACCAGCACCTGCGCGCCGCTCTTGCGCAGCGTCGACCAGGTAAAATACTTGCCCACGCCGAAGGCGATGAACGCCAGCGCGACGTCCGTGACAAACGACATGTTCTCCACCATCGAGGCATCGATCCACTTCAGGCAGTGCGGCCCGATGAGGATGCCGGAAAGGATGTAGCCGGTGACGTTCGGCAGCTTCAGCAGCTTGGTGATGCGGCTGAGCCCAAACGCCGACAGCAGCATCGCCGCCAGCTCGAGGATGACGAGCGATGTGTGATTGAGGTGCAGCGCGAGCGACATGGGGGATCCGACCTTTCTCCGCGCGGAACGCGCCGACCCTTTCGCGGGAGGCGCGCCGCGGTTTTTCGTTGATGGCTTGATTATAGGCGCAAGGTGTGATAAAATCAAATCAATGTTTTTTGGCGAGCGATAAATTGGAGAAATCGTTCGGTTTTTGGAGGAAATTCTGCCATGCTTGACCCGAAAATTTACACGCTTCTGAAATTGGAGGAGCTCGGCTCCTTTACCCGCGCCGCGCAGGCGCTTTCGCTGACGCAGCCGGCGGTCAGCCACCACGTGCGCCAGCTGGAGGAAGAATACGGCATCCAGATCTTCGTCAAAGGCAGCCGCGAACTCAAGCCCACGGCGGCGGGCGCGCTGCTGCTCAAGTACGCCCACCGCGCCGCGGCGATTTCCGAGCGCGCGCGCCAGGCGCTGAAGGACTCGGTCAACCAGATCGAGCACATCGCCATCGGCATCACGCCCACGGCGAGCGACCTGCTCGCGCCGCAGGTGATCGCCGCCTACCTGCACGCGCACCCCAACATGCGCGTCGAGCTGGTGCGCAGCACGATAAAAAAAATTGATGACATGCTGCGCTTTTATGAATTGGACTTTGCCATCGTCGACGGCGTGATGCCCAGCGACCGCTATTCGTCGATCCTGCTGGGCACGGACTATCTGTGCCTGATCGTCGCGCCGGAGCACCCCTTCGCCCAGCGCCCGAGCGTGACGCTCGACGAGCTGGCGCAGGAAAAGCTCGTGCTGCGCCCCAAGACCGCCGGCACGCGCAAGCTGTTCGAGGGCTATCTCATCAGCCACGGTCGCAGCATCGAGGACTTCCACGTGATGATGGAGATCGACAGCGTGTCCGCCATCAAGGAGATCGTCGCCGGCAGCCTCGGCGTGTCGATCATCGGTCACAGCGTCTGCCGCGAGGAAGAGTTGTCCGGCAAGCTGGTAGTGGTGCCGATCGAGAACTGCCGCATGGTGCGCCAGCTCAGCCTCGTGTTCCCCGCCGATTTCCAGTATCCGGATCTGCTGCGCGAGCTGCAAGCCGAATACACCCGCCGCATCGGCTGAGCGCCCCGATCCGCGCCGCCAAGCGACGCCGCTTGGCGATGCGCTCCCGCCCGGTCCGACGCCGCGCTTCGGCGCTCCGGAATGCGCGACCCCGTCCCGGCAGCCGCCTGTCGGGTGTCCGCCATTTCCGGCAATCCGCGGCATCCTGTCCGAAACGCCTGCTCTCACCGCGGCTTGACATTTCAGGCAGACTCCGCGCAGCTCGCCCCGCACGCAACCGCGCCCGAGGGAATCGCTCCCCCGGGCGCGGTTCTTTGCGCGCGCTCACGCTTCACCCTGCGCCAGACGCCTGAGCCGCGCCTCGCAGAAGTCGCACAGCTCGCGGGCGAACTCGGCGCTGGCGGACTCGGTGACGATGTGAAACGCCGGCCGGCGCTCGTCGGGGCATACCCAGCCCCAGCCGTCGGGGCGCTGAAAGCGCACGCCGCCGCCGACCTCGACCTCCGACTCGCCGCCGGCGAAGGCGCTGAGCACGCGGCCCGTCTCGGCGGCGGGCACGTCCACGCTGCGGCTGCGCCGGAACACGACCGGCATCGACCGCCGCCATGCGTCGAGCGTCATTCCCGCCCCGGTCAGCTCGGACAGCGCCGACCGCGCCATGCGGATGCCGTCGAACGCCAACGCGAACTGCTCGGGATGGCGGTCAGCGAGCGCGTTCATCCACTCGGCAGGCTCGCCGGCGGCATAGACCGCCCGCGCGCCGTAGCGGTCCGCCAGGTCCGCGATGGCGCGCGTCGCCTCGACCGGCAGCAGCAGCTCGCGCTCGCCGCGCTCGAGCGCCACCCAAGCGCGCATCAGCTGGCTCTCGGCGTCGTTGAGCACGCCGCGCTCGTCGCACAGCGCCGCCGACTCGCCGCGCTCGTCCAGCCAGACGCCGATTTCGCCCGGCGCCAGTTCCATCATGTCGTCCTCCCAACCGGCACGCGCGCTCAGACCCGCGCGTGCAAACGACCGCTCCGCCAGCGACAGCAGGTGCGCCGCCTGTGCGTGCACGGCGACGTTCGGCGCGCGGCGCGGGTCGGCGGTAAAGCACGCCGCCGCACCGGCGATATATGCGATGTCGGTATGCCCGGCAGACAGCACCGGGCGCGTGATGCCGGAGAACGGTCCGGCGTAATCGTGGCGGGCGTTCATGGTGTGGATGGCGCGGCACTGCCGCGCGGGCAGGCGCGCGCCATTCGCGCCCAGCGGGATCAGCCGGTCCTCTCCGACCATCGCCGCGGCGTCGGCGCGCAGGCTCGCCAGCGCACAGCGCAGCTGCGGCAGCGTGCAGACGCCGGCGTCGAGCACCTGCACGCCCTGTGACATTGCGCCGGCGGCGACGGCATGCCAAAGGGCGTCGGAGACGGTCGAAGGTCCGCGCCCGAGCAGCAGCTCGCCGGGCTTGAGCACCGACGCCATCGCCTGCGCCGCGCGCGTCGCCTGCGCCGGAGACGACAGCGCAAAGCTGCCCGCGGCAAAGCCGTCCGGACGGCGGCTTCCCCAGACGACGTTCTCCTCCAGTCGCTCGCCGTCGGCGGCGAACTTTCCGGGCCAGAGCTTGACGCCGGGCATCAGCGCCGCGCGCTCGCCGGTGGACGCGCCGGTGCCGAGCACGCTCTCCTCGTAGGCCTGCGCGCCGTCGCCGAGCACGGCGTGGCTGCCGAGCACGCATCCGCGCGCCTGCGCATGCGCCTCCACCCGCGCGCCGGGCCAGAGGATCGCCCGCTTGAGGCTGGCGTGCGCGCCGACGAAGGCGTTCTCCCCGACGACGCTGTACGCTCCGACGCGCGCGCCCGCGCGGACCTGCGCGCCGGAGGCGATCAGGCAGGGCGCTTCCAGCACGGCGCTGCGGTCGACGATCGCTCCCGGCATTACGGCGATGCCGCCCGGGCGCGGCGCGATGCCCGGCAGGTGGATCTCGCCGTCCATCGCCGCGGCGTGCGCCGCCAGATAGGCGCGGATGTCGCCGATGTCGCACCAGTAGCCATCCATCACATAGCCGAACACGCGCGCGCCGTCGCGCACGAGGCGCGGGAAGAGGTCGTGACCAAAGTCGCACGGCGTGCCCGCGGGAATCTGCGCGAGCAGCTCCGGCTCGAGCAGGTAGATTCCGGTATTGATCGTGTCGGACACGGTGTCGCAGCGGCCCGGCTTTTCGCGAAAGCCGGTAACGCGCCCCTCGGCGTCGGTGGAGACCACGCCGTACTCGCCCGGTTCCGGCTCGCGGCGCAGCACCAGCGTCGCCTGCGCGCGATGTTCGCGGTGAAACGCCAGCGCCGCATCGAGGTCGAGGTCGGTGACGCCGTCGCCGGAGAGCACGACGAACGTCTCGTCCAGAAACGCCTCCGCCTGCTTGACGCCGCCCGCCGTGCCCAGCGGCGTCTTTTCGACAAAATACCGCAGCGATACGCCGCAATCGGCGCCGTCGCCGAAGGCGTCCGCGATCGCGTCGGGCAGATAGCCGAGCGTCGCGCCGACCTCGGTCACGCCGTGGGCGCGCAGCAGCTCCAGCGCATATTGCATGACGGGCCGGTCCATCAGCCGCATCATGGGTTTCGGGCAATCGCAGGTCAACGGTCGCAGGCGTGAGCCTTCGCCGCCTGCCATGATGATCGCCTTCATGAAAACATCCACATCCTCCATCGTCAGATCTGCGCGCGGTCGTGCCGCATCGCGCATAGAGAATACTGCACAGCAGTATCTATGCGCCATTTTTCCCAATATGGGTGTTTTTCATGCGAACCGAAAATTTTACAGGGTTGACATGGCGTCCGCGCCGGGGTATACTGGAGTTAAAATTGGG
>CALVPU010000184.1 GCA_944353735.1 uncultured Eubacteriales bacterium
TCGAAACCGTATCCCTCCGGTGGAACCCTACCGATGACAGGACTCGGCATCAAAGACAGGCATCGTATGGGCAACACAATTAGGAGGGTATATCCATGTTTGAGGACAAGACTTTGGTTTGCCGTGAGTGCGGCGCGGAATTCGTTTTCACTGCTTCTGAGCAGCAGTTCTACGCGGACAAGGGCTTCCAGAACGAGCCCGGTCGTTGCCCGGCGTGCCGCGCTGCGCGTCGCGCGCAGAACGGCGGCGGCGCCCGCGCCGAGCGCCAGATGTACGACGTGATCTGCGATGGCTGCGGTCAGCCCACGCAGGTGCCGTTCCAGCCCCGCGGAGATCGTCCGGTCTACTGCCGCGCGTGCTTCGAGGCTCAGCGCCAGAACCGCTTCTGAGATGAGTTGAGAGCGTCCCCTTGCCCAGCGCGAGGGGGCGCTCTTTTGTGCGGGAGAAACGCGCGATTTAACCGGCAGTCACCTTTTTGATTGGCGATTTTTGGGGTATAATAGATACGGAAACGACATTTCCCCGCGCAATTCGCGGATAAATCGCGATACGGAAGGATATGAGCGCAATGTTGGAATTGAAAGATATCGTATGGCGCGCTCCGGACGGCGAAGCGATCCTCAAGGGCGTGAGCCTGACGGTGCCGGACGATACGCTGATGGCGATCACCGGACCCAACGGCGGCGGCAAGACGACGCTGGCGCGCGTCATCGCCGGCCTGGAGAAGCCCGAAAGCGGCGCCATACTGCTCGACGGCGAGGACATCACAAATCTAAACGTCACCGAGCGCGCGCGCCGGGGCGTCAGCTATGCCTTTCAGCAGCCCGTGCGCTTCAAGGGACTGCTGGTGCGTCAGCTGCTGGAACTGGCGGCGGGCGGCGAAATGGGGGAGCGGCGCATGTGCGAAGTGCTCAGCCGCGTCGGCCTCTGCGCACGCGAGTACATCGACCGCGAGGTCAACGCCACCCTCTCCGGCGGCGAGATCAAGCGCATCGAGATCGCCACGGTGCTGCTGCGGCACACGCGCCTGACGATCTTCGACGAGCCGGAGGCGGGCATCGACCTGTGGAGCTTCGGCAACCTGATCGACGTGTTCAAGGACCTGCGCGAGCACATGCACGGCAGCATGCTCATCATCTCGCATCAGGAGCGCATCCTGCAGATCGCGGACCGCATCGCCGTGATCGCCGGCGGCGTGCTCACGCGCGAGGGCGCGGCGGGCGAAGTGTTCCCAGAACTGATGTCGGACGCGGGCGGCAATCGCGCCTGCTGCGGCAGAAGGGAGGGGTTTGCGGGATGAACCAGATTCTCGACGGACTGCTCAAGATGGTCTCGGATTGGAACGGAAAGTTCGAGGGCGCGTTCAATATCCGCGAAAACGGCGGCTGTGCCGGACGCCGCTCGACCGAGCACATCAAGATCGAGACAAAACAGGACAAGCCGGGGCTGGACATTCGCATCCTGCCGGGCACGAAGGGCGAATCGGTGTCCATTCCGGCATGCGTGACGCACGGCGGCGTGGACGACCTGACTTATAACGACTTCTATGTCGGCGAGGACGCGGACGTAACGATCGTCGCTGGCTGCGGCGTGCACACTGAGACGGGCGAGCCGGCGCGCCACAACGGCGTCCACCGCTTCTTCCTCGCGAAGGGCGCGCGCGTCAAATATCTCGAAAAGCACGTCGGCACGGGCAAGGGCGCCGGCATTCGCCGCATCGACCCGGTGACCGAGGTGTTCATGGAAGAGGACGCCGTGATGATCATGGAGACCTCGCAGATCGGCGGCGTCGACAGCACCGCGCGCATCACGCACGCCACGTTGGGGAAAAACGCCAAGCTGCACATCCACGAGCGCCTGCTCACGGAGGGCGTGCAGCAGGCGCGCACGGAGTTCGAAGTCGTGATGAACGGCGCGGGCGCGGGCGTGGATCTGATCTCCCGGTCGGTGGCGCGCGGCGATTCCAGACAGAGCTATCGCTCGGTGATCACCGGCAATGCGCCCTGCACCGGTCATTCGGAGTGCGACGCGATCATCGGCGAGAACGGCTCGGTCGCGGCGGCGCCGGAACTGGTTGCCAATAACGCCGATGCCGCGCTGATCCACGAAGCCGCCATTGGCAAGATCGCCGGCGAACAGATTCTCAAGCTGCAAACCCTCGGCCTGACCGAAAGAGAAGCCGAGGCCAAGATCGTCGAAGGCTTCCTGCGCTGAGGCGAGCGGCGATTTCCATGACGATAGGCTCCCTGCCGTCCGTCCGCGCTCGGATGGACGGCAGGGAGCTTTTCTTTGCGCCGGCGCGGCATGTGGAGACTGCGCAACCTGCCGCTCGCGCACCTGTGCCGCGCAAAGCGGTTCGACCAGTTAACAAGCCGATCGAGCAACCTGCCGTTTGCGCACCTGTGCTGCGCAATGCGTCGCAGCCGACCTCGAGCGCGGGATGGTTCATGCGTGGGCGGGGAATTGACTTTCGCGCGGCTTTGCGCGCTGCCACAGGCGGCTGGAGTTAACGAAAATGAATCATTCCTTCTGGGGGATGTAACGCGGCGGCGGTTGATTTCTTGGGCGCATTTCTGTATACTGGTCACGGTTGCTTACATTACCATCGGGGGCGTAAAGATGAACGGAATGCTGAAGTACCTCAGGAAGTATCGCAAGGAATGCGTGCTCGCGCCGCTGTTCAAGATGCTGGAAGCGTCGTTTGAGCTGATGGTGCCGCTGGTGATGACGGTCATCATCGATAACGGCATCGGCGACGGCGACCGCGGACTGATCGTGCGCATGGTGCTGGTGATGGTGGCGCTGGGACTGATCGGACTGGTCAGCTCGGTCACGGCGCAGTACTTTTCCGCCAAGGCGGCGACCGGCTTTGCCACCGGCGTGCGCCACGCGCTGTTTTCGCACCTGCAGAGCCTGTCGTTTTCCAACATGGACGCCATGGGCACGTCGAAGATGATCACGCGCATGACCAGCGACGTCAATCAGGCGCAGACCGGCGTCAACATGACGCTTCGGTTGTTCCTGCGCTCGCCGTTTGTGGTGTTCGGCGCGATGATCATGGCGTTTACGATCGACGTGCGCAGCGCGCTCATCTTTGCGGCGGCGATCGCGGCGCTGTCGCTGGTGGTGTTCGGCATCATGGCGGTCAACATTCCGATGATGCGCGGCGTGCAGGCGGCGCTGGAGCGCGTGCTCGGCGCGACGCGCGAGAACCTGTCAGGCGCGCGCGTGATCCGCGCCTTTTGCAAGGAGGACAGTCAGTTCGCCGAGTTTGTGGAGAAGAACCGCGCGCTGACGTCCCGGCAGAAGCGCGCCGGATGGGTGTCCGGACTGATGAACCCGCTGACGTATTTGCTGATCAATTTGGCGATCGCCTGGCTGATCTATACCGGCGCGGTGCAGGTTTCCAGCGGCGTGCTGACGCCGGGCGAAGTCGTCGCGCTGTACAACTACATGTCGCAGATTCTGGTCGAGCTGATCAAGCTGGCGAACCTGATCGTGACGATGAACAAGGCGGCGGCGAGCTGGAACCGCATCGCCGACGCGCTGGCGATCGAGCCGGACATGACCTCGCCGGCGGTCTCCGCGCCCGCCGATCCGGATGCCCCGGCGGTGGCGTTTGACCACGTCAGCCTGAAGTACGGCGGCGCGGGCGGCGAATCGCTGACCGACATCGACTTTTCCATCCCGCGCGGGCAGACGGTCGGCGTTATTGGCGGCACGGGCTCGGGCAAGACGAGTCTGGTGGGCATGATCCCGCGCTTTTACGATGCTACCGCCGGTCATGTGCGCGTCGGCGGCGTGGACGTGCGCGACATGAACGCTGACGAGCTGCGCGGAAGGATCGGATTTGTGCTGCAGCAGGCGGTGCTCTTCCACGGCACGATTCGCGACAACCTGCGCTGGGGCAAGGCGGACGCCAGCGATGCCGAACTGATGGCGGCGGTGCGCGCGGCGCAGGCGGAGGATGTCGTTGCCGCCAAGGGCGGACTGGATGCGGAGCTCGAGCAGGGCGGCCGCAACCTTTCCGGCGGACAGCGCCAGCGCCTGACGATCGCGCGCGCGCTGGTGCGCAGACCGGACATCCTCGTGCTCGACGACAGTGCCTCGGCGCTCGACCAGGCGACCGACCAGCGCCTGCGCCGGGCGATCGCCGGCCTGGACTACCATCCCACGGTGTTCATCGTCTCGCAGCGCACGGCGTCGATCCGCGAGGCGGATCTGATCCTCGTGCTCGACGACGGGCGCATGGTCGGTCGCGGCACGCACGCGGAGCTGCTGGAGAATTGTCCGGTCTATAGAGAGATCTATGAATCGCAGTATGGCGGGGAGGCGAGCGCATGAGGCGGGGAACGATTCGCAATGTGCTGACCTATATCGGTCGCTACAAATGGCTGGCCTTTTTGTCGTTTGTGCTGGCGGGCGTTACGGTGGCGCTGACGCTGCTGGCGCCGTATCTCGCGGGACTGGCGATCGACCAGATCGCCGAGGACGGCGTGCACTTCGACCGGCTGATGCCGCTGCTCATGCAGATTGCGCTGTGCGTGGCGGCGACGGCGGCGATCCAGTGGGTGATGAACGTGGTCAACAACCGCGTGACGTTCAGCGTGGTGCGCGACCTGCGCGAGGACGCGCTGCGAAAGATCGAGATTCTGCCGCTGTCCTACATCGACTCCCATCCGCACGGCGAGATCGTCAGCCGCGTCATTGCCGACGCGGATGCGTTCGCCGACGGGTTGCTGATGGGCTTTACGCAGCTGTTTACAGGCGTGCTGACCATACTGGGCACGCTGGGATTCATGTTTTTCATGCAGGCGGGCATCGCCGTGGTCGTCGTCGTGGTCACGCCGCTGTCGCTGTTCGTGGCGAAGTTTATCGCCCAGCGCACGCATGACATGTTCTGGCAGCAGTCGGAGACGCGCGGCGAAATGACCGGCTATATCGACGAGATGATCGGCAACGCCAAGGTCGTCAAGGCCTATGGGCGGGAGGAGGCGTCGCTGGAGGCGTTCGACGAGATCAACCGCCGGCTGGAAAAGTGCTCGCTGCGGGCAATCTTTTTCTCCTCGCTGACGAATCCCTGCACGCGCTTTGTCAATTCCGTCGTCTACGCGCTCGTCGCGCTGACCGGCGGACTGGCGGCGCTCGGCGGCGGCATGACCGTCGGCCTGCTGACCAGTTTTTTGAGCTACGCCAACCAGTATACCAAGCCGTTTAACGAGATTTCCGGCGTCGTCACCGAGCTGCAGAACGCCATCGCCTGCGCGGCGCGCCTGCTCGAGTTGGTGCACGCCGAGCCGCAGAAGCCGGAAAAGCCCGGCGCAAAGGCGCTCGCGAACGTTGCCGGTCACGTCGAGTGCAGCGACGTGTCGTTCTCCTATTCGCCGGAGCGGAAGCTGATCGAGCATTTCAACCTCTCCGTGCATCCGGGCGAGCGCGTGGCGATCGTCGGTCCCACGGGCTGCGGCAAGACGACGCTGATCAACCTGCTGATGCGCTTTTACGACGTCGACGGCGGCGCGATCGCGGTTGACGGCAGCGACATCCGCGACGTCACCCGCCGCAGCCTGCGCGGCAGTTACGGCATGGTGCTGCAGGAGACGTGGCTGAAGGCAGGCACGATCCGCGAGAACATTGCCTTCGGCAGGCCGGACGCCACCGAGGAGGAGATCGTCGAGGCGGCGAAGGCGTCGCACGCGCACTCGTTTATCCGCCGCCTGCCCGACGGCTACGACACGATCATCGGCGAGGACGGCGGCATGCTCTCGCAGGGA
>CALVPU010000185.1 GCA_944353735.1 uncultured Eubacteriales bacterium
GACCGAAGAGGATGGCGAACAGTCCCAGCGGCGCGAACAGCAGCGACTGCGGCTTGATCAGCATCGCCAGCGCGAACAGGACCGGCGGCGCGACGTGCTTGCCGTCGGCGACCTCGAGCGCGCACAGCGCGATGAGCAGCGTGTAGACGGAGTCGATCTGTCCCCACGCGGCGGAGTCCACCAGCGCGGCGGGATTGAAGGCGAAGAACGCCGCCAGCAGCAGCGCCGCGCGCGCGCCGAAGCCCGGTCTGGCGCGCCGCCAGACGAGCCACGCCGCGAGCAGGTCAAAGGCGATGGGCCAGAACTTGATCAGCAGCAGGTGGAAGCCGGGCTGCGAAGTCATGCCGCCCATGCCCAGCAGGCGGCGCAGCGCGCCGATGGGCGCGAGCAGCCACAGGTATCCCGGCGGGTAGTCGCACCACATGCCGGAGTTGTAAAAGCGCGCCGGTCCCACCGCCGCCATGTGTTCGCTCCACGATACGAAGCAGTTGATGTCCACCGCATAGCCGGGCACGATCACGGCGATGACGGCGCGCAGCGCAAACGCGCCCGCGAGCATGGCGGCAAAGGCGCCGGCATAGAAGCGGGGGGCGCGCTCCGGCGCGCGGCGGTACTTGCGCGCCACGGCGAGCACGGCGAGGAGGTAGAGGCAGGCGAACAGCACGTACATCTCCGTGTTGCGTTCCGGCGGCGCCGTTTCGGCGGACGCGTCGCTGCCGGCGCCGCTATCCGAGCCGCCCGAGCCGCCGGAGACCGGCGCGAGGTCCTCCACCACCGCGCCCGCAGGCGCGCTGTCCACGGCGGTCATTTCCACGGCGTCAAACCAGGCGCGTCCGGCGGACTCGCTGCTGTAGCCGCCGACGCGGACGAGCAGCGTCAGTTCGGTCTGGTTCGCGCCGGTGCGCCCGTACAGCTCCAGCGTCTGCCACTGGCCGTTCGTGTCGCGCGCGGCGTTGGAATAGCAGAACGTGTCCTTGACGGAAATCGTCGCGCCGGCCCCGGCGTCGCCGATGTCCTCGGCGCGGCAGACGCAGCGGATGTGGTAGAGCGTGTCCGGTTCGACGGCGACCGTCTGCGCGAAGCGCGCGTCGTTGGCGCTGAAGTTCTCCACCAGCGCGCTGGCGCCGTCGTAGCCGTCGGGGTCGACGCTCAGGCGGCTGACGCCGTCGGCGGTGTTCCATGCCTCGACCGACCAGCCCGCGGGGAGCGTGCCGTCGAGTTCGTCAAAGCCGCCGTTGACGACGAGGTTGTCCTCGGCAAGCGCGCCGGCGGAAAAGAGCAGCAGGAGGGTCAGTGCAAATGCTATCAGTTTACGCATGTTTGGCTCCTTGGGTTTGATGCGGGCATCCAACCCTATCATTTCCATATTGAAAGGGGAAATTCCTTTATAGATGTGCGGCGAAATGCGGTCTTTTTTCCAAACACGTCTGCCCGGCGCACCTCAGAACAACCCCGTAGCGTCGAACGCGGCGCGCAGGAGCCGCACGCTTCCGGGCAGCACCTCGACCACGTCGAAGCGTACCGGCGCGTCGTCCAGACCGTTTTCGGCGAGCCATATCGCTGCAGTGCGCGCGATCTTCTCCTGTTTGGCGCGGTTGACCGCCTCTGCGGGCGCGCCGAAGCGCAGCGACGTGCGCGCCTTGACCTCGACGAAGGCGATCGTCCTGCCTTCACGGGCGACGATGTCGATCTCGCCCGTGGGACGCCGGACGTTGCGCGCGAGCACCTTCATCCCTGCGCGGGCGAGCGCCGCGCACGCAGCGTCCTCGCCGCGCGCGCCCGTCGCGCGGCGGTTCACGCTTCGCCTCCGAGGATCTTGCGGATGAACGACCGCCGGTGCTCCGGACAGGGACCGTATTTCTTCAGCGCGGCGATGTACTCCGCCGTGCCGTAGCCCTTGTTGCGCGCGAAGCCGTACATCGGGTATTTCGCGTCGAGCTCGATCATGTAGCGGTCGCGCGCGACCTTCGCCACGATCGACGCCGCGCCGATCATGTAGCTGAGCGCGTCGCCGTGCACGATGGCGCGTTCCTCGCCCGGCAGGCGCAGACCCTCGACCGCGTCGACGAGGAAGACGCCGCGAAAGCCCGTCGCGCAGGTCTCCATCGCGCGGCGCGTGGCGTTGAGGATGTTGATCTCGTCGATCGTTTCCGGCGGGAGAAAGCAGGTCTCGGCGTAGTCCGCCGCCTCGATTAGCTGCGGATAGAGCGCCTCGCGCCGCTTTTCGCTGAGCTTCTTGGAATCGTCCACGCCCGGCACGAGCCTGTCGGGCGGAATCGACACGCACGCCGTCACCACCGGCCCTGCCAGCGGACCGCGCCCGACCTCGTCGATGCCGGCGACGCGCAGCCCCTGCGCCCACAGCGCGCGTTCGACCTGCGTCAGCCGTTCGAGCTTTGCCTGCGGCGTCTCGCGCGTCCGTCGCGGCGTTTCGGCGGATTGAATCGGTTGGGTCATGTGCATTCCTCCATGCGGGCGTTTACGGAACGACTTCCGCCTCCGGCAGCGCGGAGAAGATCTCGCGCTCGTGCGCGGAGACGTATTCGTCGAGGAGTTCGTCGAGCGTCGGGCGCAGGGATGCAAAGCGCTCGTCGAAAGGTTGGAAGCAATCCGCTGCGCGCGTTTTCAGCTCGCCTGCGGCGCATTTATCAGAGAACAGCGCGTAGGCGTCGGCAAGATTGCGGGCGAATTCCTCCGCGCCCACGGCGATCAGGGCGCGCAGCTCGCGCTCGATGTCCTCTCTGAGGTACCCGAGCGTTTCCTCCGAGAACGATAGCGCCGCGCCCGGCGCGCCCTCGCTGTAAAAGAAGAAGTACGAGCTGTGCCCGAGCGATTTCACGTCCTCCCCATAGCCGTGCGCGGTCAGCGCGCGGTTGGCGGATTCCGGACGGGCCGCGCCTTCGGCGAGCGGCGACAGCAGCAGAAGCCGCTCCATCGGGAGCGGGCGCTCGCCGCGCGCGGGCACCATGCTGATCAGCTTGCGCCCACGGTGGCAGAACCAGACGACCTCGGACAGGCGGGGATTGATCGCCGCCCAGCGAAGCGCGCTGCCGAAGAAGCGCCGGCGGCGATCGCCGCTCTCCAGTGTGACGGAATGGAGCAGGCTGCCGTCTTTGACTCTGACGACTGTGCCTTTGCGGATGCAGAGTTGTTTCATCTGTGTTTCCTCCTCCGGTCAACCTCTTGACCGCTCGATGGTGATCTTTCCCACCTTGCCGGCGCGGAACTCGTCCAGCACCAGCGCGGCGGCGCGGTCGAGGTCGCAGCGCCCGCCGGACAGCAGCCAGCCGCGACCGCGGCAGGCGTCCTCCAGCAGCTCGTGCGGCGCGGCGTCCTCCGGCGCGGTCAGCTTGAAGCGCGCGTCCGCCGCCGCCGGCGCGATCTGCCGCAGCAGCGCGAGCAGATTGCCCGCCAGCGCCTCGGAATCCATGATCTGGTCGCGGATCGAGCCCAGATACGCCAGCAGCTGCGCCGACGCCTGATCGTCCAGCCTTGGCGGCAGCAGCCCGGGCGTGTCGAGAATCTCGAGATAGGGGTTGATCTTGATCCACTGATTCGAGCGCGTCACGCCCGGACGGTCGGCGGTCTTGGCGATGCCGCCGCCGTGGATGCGGTTGATGAAGCTCGACTTGCCCACGTTGGGGATGCCGACGACCATCGCGCGCAGCGTCTTTTTCACGCCGCGCGCGGCATAGCGCTCGGCGGCGGGACGCATGGCCTGTTCGATCTTTGCCAGCACGTCGCGCCCGCGCCCGCCGTTGGCGTTGAAGCGCACGGCGTCGAGACCTTCGTGGCGAAAGCACTCCAGCCACTTCGACGTCTCGGCGTCGTCGGCGAGGTCGGCCTTGTTCAGCACCAGCAGCCGCGCCTTGCCGCGCGTCAGCCGCGCCAGATCGGCGTTGCGCGTCGCCAGCGGCGCGCGCGCGTCGCACAGCTCGACCACGGCGTCCACCGCGCGCAGCTGCCCTTCCAGCAGCCGCCGCGAGCGCGCCATGTGTCCGGGATACCAATTGATCTGGGTCATCTCTTTCCTCCGTATGCTCGATTGTCCGGCGATTGCAGGTAGACGAAAAGGGGCTAACGCGCGAAGCGATAGCCCCTTTTGCCGGGTTGTTATCTTTCCTTGACCTTGGCCGCCTTGCCGCTGCGGTTGCGCAGATAGTACAGCTTCGCACGGCGGACCTTGCCGCGGCGGACGACGGTGATGCTGTCCACGCGGGGGCTGTGCAGCGGGAACGTGCGCTCCACGCCGATGCCGTAGGAAGTGCGGCGGACCGTGAATGTCTCGCGCACGGAGCCGTTGCGGCGCGCGATGACGACGCCCTCAAACGCCTGCAGGCGCTCGCGGGAACCTTCGACAACCTTCACCTGAACGCGGACGGTGTCGCCCACGCGGAACTCGGGGATGTTGTCCTTGAGCTGGGCGCTCTCGATGGAACGGATGATCTCATTCATTGGGATGTTGCTCCTCTCTCATGGACGTTCGTAACCAACCTGTGGCAGAGGACCGCCCGAATTCAACTCATCTATTATATCATGCCGCCGCGCGCGCTTCAAAGGGTTTCTGTGTTAAATTTTGAAAAACTTCCGACCGGAAAGCGCCGCGGCTGGGCGCGGCGCTCGGCGGGCGAAGCGGCGCGGGCGCAAAGTCCGCGCGCTGGAACGCGCGACCAGGGAGTGCCGCGCAGTCTCTGCGCGGCGGAGCGCCGGATGCCATCCTGAACGGGTGGAAAGTCAGGCCGTCGCCGCGCTGGGCGGCGGTGGGAGTCCGGCTTTTTGTGGACAGGCGGGAAGCATGCCCTTGCGCCGCCTGCGGCGAATCGTCTTTGCCCTTCGCGCCCACCTTCCGTGCGGCTTCAGGGATTTCTCTTCTGAAAGAACGGTCCGACGCCGGCACGTCCCGCCTGCACGTAGGTCAGCGTCAGGTTGGCGTCCGTCAGCAGACAGGGACCGAGCGCGTCGGCGGCGGCGAGGGTCAGGCCACTGCCGAGCGCGAGCAGCACGCGACTGCCGTCCAGATAGGCGAGGCGCAGTTCGCCCAGATGCGCTTCCAGCTGCGCGCGTGCCGCGCTTCCGGCGTCGTGCGGGGCGAAGCCCATCGCGTATGCCTGCCAGAGCCAGCCGGTGTGCCGCCGCCCGGAGAAACAGGCGCGCTTCGCCGCCTTGCGGTTTTCCTCGGGGACGAACGCGGCAAACCAGCGCCTGGGAAAGGCGTCCGCGTCCGCCATGTCCGTGCGCCGCGCCGCGACGCCGTGCGCCGCGAGCGCCGCGATCGCGCGGTCGGCGCACGACATGCGCTCGAGCAGGGCGCGGTCCTCGCCGGTCAGCGGCGCGGCGCCCAGCAGGTCGGGCCGGCGCGCGCGCGTCAGATCGAGCGAGCGTTCGCGCCGCCAGGCGGTGATGCCGGCATGGTTGCCGCCGAGCAGCACGTCCGGCACGCGCAGTCCGCGGAACTCGGCGGGGCGGGTGTACTGTGGGTACTCGAGCAGCCCGGTGGTGAAGCTCTCGTCCTCGCCGGACTCGGCGCTGCCGAGCACGCCGGGCACCAGCCGCGCCACGGCGTCCACCACCACCAGCGCGCCGAGCTCGCCGCCGGTGAACACGTAGTCGCCGATGGACAGCTCTTCGTCCACGCATAAATCCAGCGCGCGCTGGTCGACGCCCTCGTAGTGACCGCAGAGCAGCAGCAGGCGCTCCTCGCGCGCCAGCTCCTCGACGATGCGCTGGTCGAGCGTCCGCCCGCGCGGGGAGAGGTAGATGCGGCGCGCGCGATGGTCGGGGTCGCATGCGGCGATGGCGTCGGCGATTGGCTGCGCAGCCATCACCATGCCGGCGCCGCCGCCGAAGGGATAGTCGTCCACGCGGCGGTGGCGGTCGGCGGTGAAGTCGCGGATGTCGGTCAGGCGCACGTCGAGCAGACCCGCGGCGATGGCGCGACCGAGGATGCTTTCG
>CALVPU010000186.1 GCA_944353735.1 uncultured Eubacteriales bacterium
GTGCTGATGATCGTGTTCGGCTCGCCGTGCGCGGTCAGCTCGTACACGATGGCGGCGCAGATGGGCGGCGACGCCGAGCTCGCCGCGCAGCAGGTGATGACCACCACGGTGCTGTCGGCGGCGTCGATGTTCGCCATGATCTTCCTGTTCAAGACGATGGGAATCTTCTGACAATCCGGATTCGCGCGCGTCAGGATGGCGGGGACAGCCTGTCCGCCGCGGAGGGCGATTCGCCTTCGCAGAGCGCGAAGTCGATCTCCATGCGCTCCACGTCGGCGCGCTCGACGCGCACGCGCACGCGGTCGCCGAGGGCGTAGATGCGCCGCGGCGATGCGCACACGAGCCGGCAGTGGTCGGGGTCGAAGGAGAAGCGGCCTGCCAGCGAAGCGACGTGCACCAGACCTTCGACGCCGTTGTCGAGCATGACGTAGAAGCCCCAGTCGACGACGTTGGAGATCGCGCCCTCGAACGACTCGCCGACGCGGTCCGCCATGTAGCGCGCCTTCATCAGGTCATCCGCCTCGCGCTCGGCGAGCGCCGCCTCCTGTTCCCGCGCCGAACACTGGTCGGCGAGCGCCGCCATGCCGCCGGCGAGCGCCGCCGTGGGCGCGCCGTCGATCAGCCTGCCGAGCATGCGGTGCACGGTCAGGTCGGGATAGCGGCGAATCGGCGAGGTGAAGTGGCAGTAGTCGCGCATTGCCAGCGCATAGTGTCCCAGCGGCTGGTCGGCGTACCGCGCGCGCTGCATCGAGCGCAGCACCATGCGCGCCACCGCGCCGGCGGCGGGCAGATCGCGCGTGCGCTCGATCACATCCTGAAGCAGGCCCGGGTGCGCCGCGCCGCCGAGGCGGACGTTCAGGCCGAGCCCGGCAAGGAACGCCGACAGCGCGCGCACGCGGTCCGGATCAGGCTTTTCGTGCACGCGGTAGATCAGCGGCGTGCCGGTATCGCGCGCCAGCGCGGCGACGGTCGCGTTGGCGGCGAGCATGAACTCCTCGATCAGCCGCTCCGCGTCGCCGCGCGGGGCGGGAAAGACGTCGGTGGGGACGTTGGCCTCGTCGAGCGTGAATTCCGATTCGGGCAGGTCGAGGTCGATGGCGCCGGCGGCGGCGCGGCGCTGGCGCAGCGCGTGGGCGAGCGCGCGCATGTCCAGCAGCGTCTCGCGCAGCGACGAATCGACGGCGTCGCTTTCGCCGTCAAACAGGCGGTTGACGTCGTCGTAGGTCAGGCGTGCGCGCGAGCGGATCACCGAGCGCACGAGGCGGTGGTCGACGATCCTGCCCTCGCGCACGACCATCAGGGCGCTCATCGCCAGGCGGTCGGCGTCCGGCTGCAGCGAGCACAGGTCGTTGGACAGCGCTTCCGGCAGCATCGGCACCGTCAGGCCCGGCAGGTACAGCGAGGTGCCGCGCTCCCGCGCCTCGCGGTCGATTGGCGAGCCCGGGCGCACGTAGTGGGAGACGTCGGCGATGGGCACGCCCAGCCGCCAGGCGCCGTCCGCCAGCCGCTCCAGCGAGACGGCGTCGTCGAAGTCCTTGGAAAACGGACCGTCGATCGTGAACAGCAGCAGGCCGCGCAGGTCCTCGCGCCCGGCGCAGTCGAGGTCGCGGCGCTCGCTCAGGCGCTCCGCCTGCCGGCGCGCGCCGTCGGGAAAGGCGGTGGGGAAGTCGTGGGATTCGGCGATGGCGGCGAGGCGGGCGCGCATGTCGCTCTTCGCGCCGAGCAGGCGCACCACGTGGGCGCGCATGGGTTCGCCGCGCTCGGGATAGCGGTCGATGGCGAGCAGGGCGATGTCGTCGCTGTGCGCGCCGCCGGCGTCATCGACTTCGACGAGGTGGCGGATGCGGCGGTCGCATGGCACGCCGGTGACGGCGGTGCGCGCCGCGCCGCGCCGGCCGCGCCGCGTTTCGATGCGCAGATACGCCGGCAGCTGCGCGTGCGCGCGGGCGACGACCTGCGCCAGCTCGCACTCCTCCGCGCCGTAGAGGCGCACGAAGATCAGGTCGTCCGGCAGCGCGCGCTCGCCGCCGCGCTCGCGCATGCGCATCGCCGGCGCGCCGTCGAGCGGACAGGCGAGGGGCGCGCCGTTGCGCTGCGCGGAGGCGCGGGCGGGAATCAGTCCCACCGTCTGCGGCAGGGCGTAGCGCTTCTTGCGGGTGAGGACGATCCGCCCTTCGGCGCACAGCGCCTCCAGCGGCGCGCGCAGCTGCGCGGCGGGCAGATTGCAGCGGGCGGCGAGCTCGGAGGCGGACAGCGTCGCGCCGCCGAGCGCGTCGAGAATGGCTTCGCGAACGGATGAATTCATGGCAATCCCTCGAATGCGTGCGAAATTAACGAAAATACGCTACAATGCAGGAAGGCGGCGCCGCGGAGCGATCCCGGCGACCGCAGGTGCACATCGGTTGGCGAAAGGGTGATTCGCTTGACGGACGTCTTTCAGGCGCTGTTCAACATCGCGGAGATCATCGGCACGGTGGCGTTCGCCGCCTCGGGCGCGATGCTCGCCATCGACCGCGAGCTGGACCTGTTCGGCGTGATCTTTCTGGGAATCATCGCCGCGGTGGGCGGTGGAATCCTGCGCGACGTGCTGCTGGGCGCCTTGCCGCCAAGCGCGTTTCTCCATTCGGTCTACGTGGCGGTGGCGTTTGCGACTTCGCTGGCGGTGTTCCTCTACGCGGAGCTGCGCGGCAGCCGCTACTGGCGGCAGGTCGGCGCCATCGACCGCGTGGTCAACCTGCTCGACGCCGTCGGACTGGGCATCTTCAGCGTCGTCGGCGTGCAGACGGCGGTGGACGCCGGTCACGGCGGCAACGCCTTCCTGTGCCTGTTCATGGCGATGACGACCGGCGCTGGCGGCGGCGTGCTGCGCGACCTGCTGAGCGTGACCACGCCCGCCGTGCTGAAAAAGCGCATCTATGCCGTGGCATCGCTGGCGGGCGGCGGGGCATATTATGCCCTGATCCGGGCGCAGGTCAACGGCACCGCCGCGATGCTTGCGGGAATGGTGCTGACGGTGGTCATCCGCGTGCTGGCGACGCGCTTTCAGTGGGACCTGCCGAAGGTGCGAAGGCTGTGAGGGCTCAGCGTTTGCCGGCGAGCCGGTCCAGATAGTACGCCTTGATCTTCTCGAAGCTCAGCGCGCTCAGGTCGTGCTCGAGCTTGCAGGCGTCCTCGAGGGCGATGTCCTCGGGCACGCCCAGCGCCATCAGGATCGAGGACAGCACGGTATGGCGCTCGTAGATGCGCTCGGCGACCTCGCGCCCGGCGTCGGTCAGCTGCAGGAAGCCTTCGCGCGTGATGGTCAGAAAGCCGTTGCGCTCGAGCGTGTGGACCGCGACGGATACCGTCGGCTTGGAGAAGCCGAAATGGTTGGCGAGGTCGATGGAGCGGACGTTGCCCTGCTTTTCGCCGAGCATGTGGATGGCCTCGAGATAATTCTCGCCGGATTCATGGATGGGCATAAGGCACCTCGCTGTGGAAAGATTTTCTCTGCAAATATTATACACGAGGTTCGCGATTTCGTCAAATCGGGCGGCAAAGCGAAGAAAAACTTGCCTTTCCGTTGGGAATATGTTATTATAAGGATAGAGGTGAGCGGTTTGTACGGCGTTCAATCGCGGGCGGAAGCCTTTTTGAAGATGTACCGGATTTTGGAGGGCGCGCTGGAAAAGCGCCTTGCGGGCAAGCGTCAGGGCTCCAGCGTGGTGATGGATTACCTGCGTGACGAGGATTCCGAACCGTACCGCTATGAGCTCAACGTCTGCCGCGAGATCCGCAACCTGCTTTCGCACAACGCCGACGACGTCGGCGAGCCGGTGGTCGAGCCGTCCGAGGCGGTGCTGGCGTCGCTTGCCGAGATCCTCGAGCACGTCACCGCGCCGCGCTGCGCCGTCGACTGGGGCACGCCGCACGAGAAGATTCTCTGCGCTTCGCCGAACGACCTTGCCATCGAGATCATGCACCGCATGGCGCGCCTGGGCTATTCGCACGTGCCGGTGATGGAGCGCGGGCGCATGACCGGCGTGTTCAGCGTCGGTAGCCTGTTTGCCTACCTCGAAAAGCGCGGGCTCGGCTCGCTGAACAACGCGACCCGCATCGGGCAGCTCAAGGATGCGCTGGATTTCGACCGCCACGGCGCGGAGAAATACCTCTTCATGCCGCGCGACGCGACGATTCTGCAGGTGCGCGCCGCGTTCGAGGACCGCATGGAGCGCAACAGCCGCCTGAGCGCGGTGTTCATCACGCCCGGCGGCACGCGCGACGAGCCGCTCCTGGCGATGCTCACGCCGTGGGACGTGCTGCGCGATTCGGGGAATATGGATTGACGAGGAGGTCATGGTCATGGCGGAGCGCAATCCCGCCGTCGGGCCGGCGGACGACGCCGTGCTCGAAGAGCTTCGCTTCGATTATATGCAGATCCGCGGCGTCTATCAGGCAGCTATCCGCGAGATCAACGCCCGGCTGCAGACGCTGGACAGCGAGTTTTCCTACCGGCACCGTCACAATCCCATCCACCACATCGAAAGCCGCGTCAAGTCGCTGCCCAGCATCGTCAAGAAGCTGCGTGCGCTGGGCATTCCGGTGTCGATCATCAACGCCAAAAAGAACCTGCACGACATCGCCGGCGTGCGCGTCGTCTGCCGCTATGTCGACGACATCTACCGCATCGCCAACCTGCTCCTGTCGCAGGACGACGTGCTGTTGATTCAGGAGAAGGATTACATCAAGCATCCCAAGGAAAACGGCTATCGCAGCCTGCACATCGTCGTCGACGTGCCCGTCTACATGATCGAGGGGCGGCTGTTCATCCCGGTGGAGATTCAGATCCGCACCGTGGCGATGGACTTCTGGGCGACGCTCGAGCACGGCATCCGCTATAAGTCGAGCGAAGAGGTGCCCGACAGCATCGTGCGCGAACTGCGCGAGTGCGCCGATGTGATCACCGATACCGACTACCGCATGCAGGGCATCTTCAAGGCGCTGCAGATGGTGCATGACCGGGAAGAGGAGGCGGAAATCGAGCCAGACGGCGGCTCGTGATTCGGAGAAATGGGAAGTCCGCGGAGGAACCGCACATTGAATTGAAGGGCGCCGCGCCAGAAGGGCGGCGCCCTTTTTGTGGAAAAATTCGCATAATGCCGTTGACAGCGGGGCACAATGGCGCTATAATGTGAAACTGAATTTGAAATCGAATTTCAAAATGGAGGCTGGAATGAAGAGACTGCTTGCGATATTGACCGCGTGTCTGGCGCTGATGGGCGGGGGCGCGCTGGCGCAGGGGAGCGTCGTGGCGACGAGTTTTCCCTGCTATGACTTTGCGCGGCAGGTGGCGGGCGACGCCGCCGAGGTGCAGCTGCTGATCCGACCGGGCACGGAGGTGCACGCCTATGAGCCGACGCCGGCGGACATCCTCGCCATCGGCGGCGCCGACCTGTTCGTGTTCATCGGCGGCGAGAGCGACGCATGGGCGGACGGCATCCTCGATTCGTTTGGCGGTGAGGCGCCGGCGACGGTGCGGCTGATCGAATCGGTGACGCCGCTCGAGGAAGAGGACGCGCACGGGCACGCGCACGAGGGGCTGGCGTTTGACGAACACATCTGGACCTCGCCGAAGAACGCGGTGAAGATGGTGCGCGCGGTCGAGGCGGCGCTGTGCGCAGCGCTGCCGGAGGAGGCCGCTGCCTTCCACGCCAATGCCGATGCCTATGCCGCCGAGATCGAGCGCATCGACGCGGAACTGACCGACATGGTCGCGCGGGCAGCGCGGCGCGAGCTGGTGTTCGCCGATCGCTTCCCATTCCTCTACCTTGCGCACGACTACGGCCTCGAGGTGCACGCGGCGTTTGCTTCCTGTACCGCCGAGACCGAGCCCAGCGCGCAGACGCTGGTCGAGCTGATCGACGTCATCGAGGCGGACGGCATTCCCGTGGTGTACACCATCGAGATGAGCAACGGCGCCATTGCGCGCACGATCGCCGAGGAGACGGGCGTCGGCGTGCGCGAGCTGCACTCGATGCAGACGGTCACGCAGAGCGAGTTCGATGCCGGCGAGACCTATGTGTCGCTGATGGCGCGCAATCTCGAGGCGCTGCGGGAGGGGCTGGGCGCATGAGGGGAGAGTACAGCACCCGCCAGAAGCGGGAATTGCTGAAGTTTTTGAAGGAGCACGAGCTGGAGAACTTCTCGCTCGACGAGGTGGTGCTGCGGCTGCGCGAGCGCGGCGCGAGCGTCGGGCGCTCGACGGCGTACCGCTACCTCGAGGCGCTGGCGGAGCAGGGCAGCGTGCGCAAGTACGCGGGCGCGCAGGGCATCACGCAGTACCAGTCCGTGGCGGAGGAGGGCGACTGTTCGCGCCACTTCCACATGCTCTGCAAGCGCTGCGGCACGCTCCAGCACGTGGACTGCGCGCTGATGGAATCGCTCGCGCGCCACGTCGCCGAGCACCATGGTTTCCGGCTCGACGCGCGCGAGACGATGCTTGTGGGCGTATGCGCGCGCTGCGCGCGGCTGGATGAATTGGAAGGACAGGCGCGCGCGGAGCGCGAAGATCGCGGAGAAGAAGGGCAGGCGAACGGCGATGGCGCTGATACGATTGACGGACGTCACGATTGCCTTTGACGGCGTCGCGGCGGTCGAACGCGTGAATCTGGCGGTCGAGCGCGGCGAATATCTGGTCGTCGTCGGCGAAAACGGCTCGGGCAAGAGCACGCTGGTGCGGGCGATGCTGGGACTGGTGCGCCCGAAGAGCGGCAGGATCGCCTACGGCGACGGGCTGAAGAAGGATCAGATCGGCTATCTGCCGCAACAGACGGTGGTGCAGCGCGATTTTCCCGCCTCGGTCGAGGAGGTCGTGCTCTCCGGCTGCGTCAACCGGCTGGGGCGGCGCATGGCGTTTGGCGCCGGCGAGCGCGCGCGGGCGGCGGAGAAGATGCGCATGATGGACGTCGAGCGCCTGCGCGCCAAGCCGTACCGCACGCTCTCCGGCGGTCAGCAGCAGCGCGTGCTGCTGGCGCGGGCGCTGTGCGCGACGGACTCGGTCTTGCTGCTGGACGAGCCGGTGACCGGGCTGGACCCGGACGCCGCCGAGGAGCTGTACGCGGTCGTGCGCGCGCTCAACCGCGACCACGGCGTGGCGATCGTGATGGTCTCGCACGACCTGCACGGCGCGGTGCGCGACGCCGGGCGCGTGTTGGTGATGAACCGCGGCGTGGACTTTCTCGGCGCGCCGGCGGAATACCTCAGGCGATTTGAAAGGCGGGTGCGTGCGTGATGGCGCGGGCGTTGGCGGAATTTCTGGGCAGGAAGGGCGGGCGCGCGCGGACGATCGCCGTCTGCGGCGCGCTGCTCGCCGCGCTGCTGGCGCTGGTGCTGGGCAATCTGCCGGCGCTTGCGGAGATGGGCGCGTACCTGCAGTACAAGTTCATCCAGCGGGCGCTGATCGTCGGCGCGCTGGTGGCACTGTGCGCGGCGCTGCTGGGCGTGGTGCTGGTGCTCAAGCGCTATTCGATGATCGGCGACGGCCTGTCGCACGTCGGTTTCGGCGCGCTGACGGTCGCGGTCTCGCTCGGCGCGGTCACGGCGGAGAACCTGCCGGCGTTCTTGCCGGAAGGGTTCCGGCAGACGGCGGCATCGCTGTGCGCGGGCATCTCGCAGTCGCCGCTGGCGCTGACGCTGGCAGTGGTCGTGATCTGCGCGGTGCTCTTGCTGCGCCTGAGCCGCAGCAGCCGGATGCGCGGCGACGCGGCGATCGCGCTGATCTCCACCAGCGCGCTGGCGTTGGGCGTGATCGTCACCTCCACCGCCAGCGGCATGAACATCGACGTCTACAACTACATGTTCGGCAGCATTCTCGCCATGTCGGACGCCGACGTCGTCCTCTCGGTGGCGCTGTCCGTGGTGGTGCTGGCGGCGTTCATCGCGCTGTACCCGCGCATCTTCTCGGTGACGTTCGACGAATCGTTTGCGCGGGCGACGGGTCTCAACGCCGGTTTCTACAACCTGACGATCGCCGTGCTCACCGCGGTGACGATCGTCGTCGGCATGCGCATCATGGGCACGATGCTGATTTCCAGCCTCATCATCTTTCCGGCGTTGACGTCGATGCGCGTGTTCTCGCGCTTCCGCGCGGTGATGATCTCCTCGGCGATCGTGTCGGTCGTTTGCCTGCTGACGGGCATCATGCTCTCGTGCCTGACCTCGCTGCCCGCCGGCGCGGGCATCGTGGCGGTCAATCTGGTGGCGTTCGCGGCGTTCAGTCTTGTGGGTGCGCTGCGCGGCTAAAAGGGTGCGCCCGGCAGGTTGCGCAGCGCGCCGAAGAGCAGAAACAGGGCGTACAGCGCCGTCAACAGGCGGCGAAGGCCGGGCGCGAGCCGCACTTCGCCCCGCGCGGCATAGCGGAACTGCGCCGCTGCGGCGGCGACCAGCAGCGCGGGGGCGAGCAGGAACAGCGGCGGATTGAGCCGAAAGGCGGCGCGCACGTCGCCCCGCAGCAGGGCGAGCGCCATCCGCGTCGCGCCGCAGGCGGGACAGCGCAGCCCCGTAAGCGCACGAAACAGGCAGGGAACGGCGATTCCGCCGCGCTGGACAAGCGCGACGTAACCGGCGCCGGCGAGCAGTACCAGCGCGTCCATGCAGAGAACGCGGCGCAGGCGTCGTCTCATGGGACGTGCGCCTGCGCCGCGCCTTGCGTCAGTTGGCATATTCGGAACCGTCCGCGGGTTTCAGCGAGCCGGTGCAGATCATGATCAGGTCGATCAGCCACCAGATACCGAAGCCGCCGCAGGTGATCAGCTTGACGACGCCGAGCCCGACGTACCCCAGATAAAAGCGATCCACGCCGAGCTGTCCCAACAGAACCGAGAGAATGATTGCAGTTGTCTTGCTCTTCAATGTGTTCCCCTCCTCTTCCCTCTTTCGCGGCGGGCACATGCCCGATAACGAAAATAACATATCATTTTTTTTTTTTTTGTCAAGTTAAAGGTAAAGAATAATTTCGGGCAAAATATATTATGACATACTGAGAAAAATAGGCAAACGGCCTGAAATGGCGCGTTGCTGCGGCGGACAAAAATGCGGTTGACATCGCGCGCGGGCTCTGGTATAATGAAATCATTCTGGGAAAGGATGGTCTGGCGTACTGATGCATATCAACGGCTGAAGATCGGCAGGACAATGGCGACCGCCTGAGAGCGGTGTGTTTTTGTTGCCGTTTGGAGGTCGCATGAATGCGCGTACGTCGCTGAACTGTACTTTTCGTGCGCTCCTCCACGGCGGAAGGAGTGATTTTTTATGCCCAAACTGCTGCTGGAAGCCACGCATCTGCGCCACAGCTTCGGCATGCGCACGGTGATCGACGTCGATTCGCTGTGCATCTACGACGGCGAGCGCATTGGACTGATCGGCGAGAACGGCGCGGGCAAGTCGACGCTGCTGGCGATTCTGGCAGGGGAACTCGTCCCGGACGAGGGAACGGTGCGCCGAGACGGCGAAGCGGCGGTGATCCATCAGGGCGGCGACGCCGGCGGAGCGGACGACGCCGGGGTGCGCGCGCGATTCGCCGCACAGGAGGGTGGACACGCGCTGTCCGGCGGCGAGTACACGCGCCGCCGCATCGCCGCCGCGCTCTCCGCGAAGAGCCGGCTGCTGTTCGCCGACGAACCGACGACCGATTTGGACGCCGACGGCGTCGCCCAGCTGCGGCGCGAGCTTGCGCGCTATCGCGGCGCGATCGTGCTCGTGTCGCACGACCGCGAACTGCTCGACGCGCTTTGCACGCGCATCCTCCACCTCGAGGACGCGAAACTGACGGATTTCCCCGGCAATTACAGCGATTACCGCGCCGAGCTCGAGCGCCGCCGCGCCTTTCAGCGCTTTGAATACGAGCAGTATCGCGGCGAACAGGCGCGCCTGCGGGCCTCGATTCAGGGCAACCGCGAGCGCGCCTCGCAGATGAAAAAGGCGCCTTCGCGCATGGGCAACAGCGAGGCGCGACTGCACAGGATGGACAGCCGCCAGACGTCCGAACAGCTGCACAAGGCGCGGCGGCAGCTCGAATCGCGGCTGGAGCGCCTCGAGGTGCGCGAGCGACCGCGCGAGGACGTGGAGATCCGCATGGCGCTCGGCGCGCGCACGCCCATTCCGGCAAAGAATGCCCTCGAGGCGCGCCGGCTGGCGCTGAAGGCGGGCGACAAGCGGCTGCTGTCCAACGCGGCGTTCGTGCTGCCGGTGGGTTCGCGCACGGCGCTGCTGGGGCCGAACGGCTGCGGCAAGACCACGCTGATGCGCGCCATTGCCGCGCGCGCGGCGGCGTCGGGGCAGCTCTGCGGCGGCGCGGATGGGGAGGCAGACGGCGGCAGCGCCATCCGCCTCCATCCCGCGGCGCGCGTCGGCTGGTTCGACCAGACGCACGAGCGGACGCTCGACTTCTCGCGCACGACGCTGGAAAACGTGCTGCTCGGCTGTGCGCACGCCGAGAGCGACGCGCGCACCGTGCTGGCGCGGCTCGCCCTGCGCGGCGACGACGTGTTCAAGCCGGTCGGCGTGCTCTCCGGCGGCGAGCGCGGGCGCGTGGCGCTGGCAAAGCTGCTGCTGTCCGACGCCAACTTGCTGCTGCTCGACGAGCCGACGAACCATCTGGACGTGTTCACGCTCGAGGCGCTGGAAGCGCTGCTCGCCGGCTATCGCGGCACGGTACTGTTCGTCAGCCACGACATGGCGTTCGTC
>CALVPU010000187.1 GCA_944353735.1 uncultured Eubacteriales bacterium
CGCGGCATCCTGAATTTTGCGCCCGCGCACCTGCGCGCGCCGCAGGGCGTGCGCGTGCGGCACGAAGACTTCGCCGTCTCGCTGGCGCTGCTCGCCGCCGGCGTCGAGGATTCGGAGCGCGAACCCGGGTCTGCCCTGTCTGGCGACGCCGCGCCGCAGAGCTGAAATTGCCACCCGGCGCGGTGGAATAGGGCGGCGGAACCGTGCCGCGCTGCATCGCCGGCGTGCGCAGGGCAGCTGGAACGGTCAGGGCGGAGACGCAAGGCGACCGAAAGGCGCTGTGCTTGGCACGGCTGACGTTTTTGACAAGTGCGAGGGCGCGCGGTTTGACGGCGCCGCCGCGGTTCCAGTGCACACGATGAAGAAAGGCTGCGCATCAAGCCGGTGCGCAGCTTTATTCTGTTTTGCCATATACGATATGAGGATTCGGAGCGCTCCCTGTGCGGGCAGGAAGCGCTCCGGTTTTCTTTTGGAAACCTTGGACCGGCAAACTGGGTGGGCGAGGAAGATGCGAAGGCGCCGCAGGGCACTTTGTGCACGGCGGAAAAGCCGAAAGACGCGCGCGTGCTTTGCTTCGCACGGTCATGCCGGTTCCATGCTCAGCAGCGCATCGACGAGCAGATCCGCGCCTTCGGCGCCGGCGGGCTGCGTCAATGTCGCCTCGAGGGAAAGGCCGCAGCCCTGGATGAGATAGCGGCGCACCGTGCGCCCGCCTGCCGACGTCTCGGTCCAGCGGCAGCGCAGACCGCTGTCGAGCACCGCCTCGCCGGTCTGTGCCGCGTCCATCGCGCGGCCTAGCAGCTCCGTTTCCCGCGCCGCATCGGCGGGTGCGATCGTCAGCTCCGCGCCCGGCGCACCCGTTTCCGGGTCGAGGCAGCGGAAGCGGTCGCCGTCCTCGCCGGTGGCGCGCGTCAGGCGGCTGTCGTCGAACCACAGCGCGTAGCCGCAGGTGCTGACAAAGCGCGCCTCGTCGACCGTCTGGACGGTTCCGCCGACCACCGCCTCGCGTGTCCGGCGCTGCTCCACGTCCGGCTGCAGTTCCGCCATGGCGACGGCGTAGGGATAGGCGGGGTCGGCGATGCCGTCCAGATAGCGGTTTCCGGTGAGCACGGCGCGCAGCGCGTACGACGTGCCGCCGGCACGGAACGCCAGTTCCGCATCGATCGTGCCGTTGGGCTGGACGCGCCCGATGACGGGCTCCACTGCGGCGCCGTCCGCGTCGAGCGGCGCGACGAAGTAGGCGTCCCACGCCTCGTCGTAGCGCACGAAAAAGTCGCCCGCCGGCAGCGGGAGCAGGTCGCTGTACGCGGAAAAGGCGGCGCTTGCCAGTTCCTGCATCTTCTGTCGCGGCACGCGCAGCTCGCCGTCCACGAGCGCGCACAGCGGATCGTCCGCGCAGGTGCGTTCGGCGAGCAGGCCCAGCGCGGTCCAAAAGAACGCCGGGTCCCCGGCGTCGCCATCTCGCTCCAGCATCAGCGACGCGCACGCCAGCGCTTCCAGCACGGGCGACATCGCCGCCACGTCCGCGTCCAGCGCTTCCGCCTGCGCGTCCGGCGCTTCTGTCCGTGTGTCCGGCGCCTGGGCCTGTACAGACGGCGCGCAGAGCGCGAACAACAGCGCCATCCAGACCGCCAGCAATCTCCTCAATGCCAATCGCCTCCCGCTTCGGCGCGTACCGCCGCTTGTCTTTACAGGAGTTAGACGAGATCTGACGGAATTTGGTTTCGCGCAGGCGCGAATGTTCATAAAATCACCTTATTTCCGCGTCAGACCGGCCTTGTGCCAGAAACTTTGCGCGCGGATCTTGCATTGCGCCCAAATTGCGATTATAATGGAAGACAGCGGATTTTCATGGAGAAACAAGGAGGAAAGAGCGATGGATCGAGTCTTTAACTTTGCCGCCGGTCCCGCGGCGATGCCCGTGGAGGCGCTGGAAACCGCGGCGCGGGAGATGCTCTGCTACAAGGATACCGGCATGTCCGTGATGGAGATGAGCCACCGGTCGAAGATGTATCTGGACATCTTCAACGAGACCGAGGCGCTCGTGCGCGAGCTGATGGGCGTGCCGGACGATTACGCGGTGCTGTTTCTGCAGGGCGGCGCGACGGGCGAATTCGCGGCGGTGCCGCTCAACCTGCTGTCGCGCAGCGCGGACTACATCGACAGCGGCAACTTCGCTCACGGCGCGCTCGTCGAGGCGCAGAAGTACGGCACGGTGCGCTGCGTGGCGTCCTCGCGCGAGGCGGGCTATACCCGCATCCCGGAATGGAACGCCGCGGACTTCGATCCCGACGCCGACTACCTCTACATCACCACGAACAACACCATCTTCGGCACCCGCTATGCCGAGCTGCCGGAAACGGGCCGCGTGCCGCTGGTCGCCGACATGTCGTCGAACATCCTCTCCGAGGTGTACGACGTGCGCCGCTTCGGCGTGATCTATGCCGGCGCGCAGAAGAACATCGGTCCGGCGGGCATCGCGCTGGTGATCGTGCGCCGCGACCTGCTCGGTCATGCGCATCCCGACTGCCCGAAGGTGCTCGACTGGACGCTGATGGACAAGAACGGTTCCATGCTCAACACGCCGCCGACGTACGCGATTTACATGGCGGGTCTGTGCCTGAAGTGGCTCAAGAAGCAGGGCGGCGTCGCCGCGATGGAGCAGGTCAACGTCGAAAAGGCGAAGATGCTCTATGACCTCCTTGACGCCAGCGCCTTCTACCGCCCGACCGCAGAGAAGCGCTTCCGCAGCCGCATGAACGTGACCTTTACCACGCCCAGCCCGGAGCTCGACGCGGCGTTCGTCAAGGAGGCGGCGCAGGCAGGGCTGGTCAACCTCAAGGGCCACCGGCTGGTCGGCGGCATCCGTGCCAGCATCTACAACGCCATGCCCGTCGAGGGCGTGCGCGCGCTGGCGGACTTTATGAAGAAATTTGAAATGGAGAACGAAAAATGATGTACAATGTTCTGACGCTCAACGCCATTTCTCCCGTCTATCACGGCATACTGCGCGAGGGCGAATACCGCGTCGGCGCCAATGTGGAGAACCCGGACGCCATCCTCGTGCGCAGTGCCGACATGCACGATTACGCCGCCGGCGAGAACCTGCTGTGCATTGGACGCGCCGGCGCCGGCGTGAACAACATCCCCCTCGAGCGCATGGCGGAGGCGGGCGTGGTCGTGTTCAATACGCCGGGCGCGAACGCCAACGCCGTCAAGGAGATGGTCGCGGCAGGTCTGCTGCTGGCGTCGCGCCGCATCGCCGAGGGCGTGGCTTGGGTCAAGACGCTCGCCGGCGCGCCGGATATCGGGGCGCAGGTCGAGAAGGGCAAGAAGCAGTTTGCCGGTCCCGAGCTCGCCGGAAAGACGCTGGGCGTGGTCGGGTTGGGCGCCATCGGCGTGCTGGTGGCGAACATGGGCGTCGCGCTGGGCATGGACGTGCTCGGCTATGATCCCTTCATCTCCGTGGACCACGCGTGGAAGCTCTCGCGCTCCGTGCGCCATGCCATCGAGCTGAGCGAGGTCATCGAAAAGAGCGATTACCTGACGCTGCACGTGCCGCTGATGGACGATACCCGCGGCATGATCGACGACGCGGCGATTGCCCGCATGAAACCCGGCGCGGCGCTGCTCAACTTCGCGCGCGGCGGATTGGTCGACGCGCAGGCGGTGCGCGCGGCGCTGGAGCGGGGCGCGCTGCGCGCCTACGTGACGGACTTCCCTTCTGAGGAACTGATGGACGCGCCCAACGCCGTGCTCACGCCGCACCTCGGCGCCTCGACGCCGGAGAGCGAGGACAACTGCGTGCGCATGGTCTCCCGTCAGATCGACGACTACCTGCGCTGCGGCTCGATCGTCAATGCCTGCAATTATCCCAACTGCAAGCTCGGACCCTGCGTGCTGCCGCGGCTGACGGTGCTGCACCGAAACGTGCCCAACGTCATCGGCTCCATCACGCAGACGCTGTCCACCGAAGGCCTGAACATCGAGAACATGGTCAACCAGTCGCGCGGCGCGATGGCGTACACCGTCGTGGACGTCAGCGCGCGCCCCAGCGAAGCGCTGGTCGAGCGGCTGCGCGGACTGGACAATATCTATCGCGTCCGCCTGCTGTTGCCGCAATAACCGCATCGGGAGGAGTGTTTTCATGAATACCGCACTGAAGAAGGCCCGCATCCTGCTGCCCGCGCAGGGCATCGACCTGACGAAGTGGGCGGTGCTGGCGTGCGATCAGTTCACCGCGCAGCCTGCATACTGGGACCGCGTGGAGGAGATCGTCGGCGACGCGCCGTCGACGCTCCGCCTGACGCTGCCGGAAGCCCGGCTGTCCGAGGGACCACAGCGCATTCCCAGAATTCAGGCGGCGATGCGCGATTATCTCTACGGCGGCACGCTCGAGGAAGCGGTCGACGGCTTTGTGCTCGTGGAGCGCACGACGCCCTCCGGCATCCGACCGGGGTTGGTCGTCGCGCTCGACCTCGAGTGCTACGACTATTCTGAACACTCCAAGTCGCTCATTCGCGCCACTGAGGGCACGGTTCCCTCCCGCGTGCCGCCGCGCGCGGCGATCCGCTCCGGCGCGCTGCTCGAGGCGCCGCACGTGATGATGCTCATCGACGATCCCGGCGAGACGGTGATCGAGCCGCTCTACGCGCGCAGGAGCGCGCTGCGCCCGCTGTACGACTTCGGCCTGATGCTCGGCGGCGGCCGCCTGAGCGGCTGGGCAGTGGAGGATGACGAAGCGGACTGCGTGTTCGCGGCGGTCGAGGCGCTGGCGCAGGGTTGCGGCGGGCTGCTGTACGCGGTCGGCGACGGCAACCACTCCTTTGCCGCGGCGAAGCAGTGCTGGAGCCGCCTGCGCGAGACGCTGACGCCCGACCAGCGAGAGGATCATCCCGCGCGCTACGCCATGGTGGAACTGGTCAACCTCGCCTGTCCGGCGCTGCGCTTCGAGCCGATCCACCGCATCGTCTACAACGTCAACTTCGTCGAACTGACCGCCGGGCTGCAGCGCTTTTTGCGCCAGCACGGCATCGAGGACGCGCCCGGCAGCGATTTGATCGCCTTCGACCGCGCGGCGCGGATGACCTTCCGCTCGGCGCAGTATCCGCTGCCGCTGCTGCAGCGCTATCTGGACGACTACATCGCGATGCACCCGGACGCGGAGATCGACTACATCCACGGCGAGAGCGACCTCAAGGAGCTCGTCGCCGCCACGCCCAACGCCATGGGCTTCGTGCTGCGCGCGTTTGACAAAAGCGAGCTGTTCGGCGCGATCCGCCGCTGGGGCACGCTGCCGCGCAAGGCGTTTTCGATGGGCGAGGCGCGCGAGAAACGCTATTACATGGAGACGCGCCGCATCCTCTGAGACGCGGCGAAGGGCGAATGAAATGGGACCGTTCCGATGGGAACGGCCCCGAACAAACGGTTTGGGTACAGGCAGTGGGATGACGCTCGATCGCCTCGGGATTCAGTCACAGGATTTGTCGGACGTCTGCGCAAAGATCTGCGATGCCGTTCGCAACCCATAGTGAACCGTGTTCCGTTTCTTTCCGACGATGTAGGCAACGGCGATGAACACCGCGTCCAGCGCGATCGTGACGGCGCCCGCGCCGACAATCAGCGCGCAGCACAGCTCAATCGCCGCGCCGAGGATCAACAGATATTTCATCGCCCAGGACTGATCGATCAGCAGACTCGCAGCGCCCAGCGCGATCCAGAAGACAGTCATTCCCAAGACAATCGTTACAAACTCCGAGTCGGTCGCAAAATGTAGAACCCCATACATGCCGGAGAACATCCCGAAAAAGGGATAGCCCGCCGCGTCCGATGGGTAGTCACGTACGATGAGCAATGAAATCGCCGGAGCAGTAAACCAGATTGCCGCTATCACAAGCCTGAAAAAACGTTTCAAAAACGTTCCCTCCGCTTCTGAGAAATCAAGGCTGCCTGCGCTACGAACCGTCTGCCCTCCTTTCCTCTATATTTTAACAGATTTTTTAGAAAAAGTAAATGTCAAATTCTATGGATTTTGGACGATTTTCGCTGCGGCGGGCATTTTTGTTCGCCTGCGGCGGAACAGTTTTGCGCAAAGCGCCTCGCGGCGCGCTTGACAGCGCCGCGGCGCATGCCTATAATGAAAAGGAATTCAGCGCCCGCCTGCGCGGGCGGCTGCCGGAAGGAGAAATGACGAGATGAATGTGAGGAAAATTGCGGCGCTGGCGCTGGCATTGACGCTGACGCTGTGCGCGCCGGCGCTGGCGTTTGATCCCGCGCGCTTCGAGGGCGTGGCGGGCGTTGAGGTGACGTATGATTCCGAAAATCCCACGGATTACAGCGTTCGCGCCGGATTCCGCACGGGCAGCGACTGGGCACAGTTCGGCGGACATCTGGTCGTGCGCTATATGAACGCCGGCAAGAGCGAGGAGCTGCCGCTGATGCTGGCGTCGTTCACCACCGAAGGCGGCGGCGCTTCGCAGATGACGGTCCGCACCAGCGCGCACCGCTACGAGGTCGTCTGCAGCGACCTGTCGCAGGCAGGCATGGACAACGTGGACACCGAGGCGCCGCTGCTGGTGTCGCCGGCGTCTCTGGCGATGTTCGAGGACATCGCTGCGTCCGGCTATGCGCGGATCGAGATCGTCAGCGCGGATGGCGAATCGTCCTTCGCGTTTCTGGTCGACGACGATGCGCGCCGGCTGCTGGACCTCTTTCTGGAGGAATACCACGAGGAAATCGTGCCCATGCTGGCTGAAAGCGCCACTTTGGTGCAGGTATATGCAGCGCTGGCGCCGCAGGTGACGGGGGAGACTGCGCGTGACCTCACGGCGGACGTGGAGGCGATCTGCGCGGCGGAGTATCCCGAGCTGACGATGGATTCCACCGGCGACGAGGTGACGCGGCTGCAGCAGGCGCTTGCCGATCTGGGCTACCTCGATGGCGGCGTGGACGGCATTTTCGGCATGAACACCGCTGCAGCTGTCAAGGCGTTCCAGACCGCTGTGGGGCTGGAGGCGGACGGCGTCGCGGACGCCGCGACACAGGCGGAGCTGTATCTGCTGGTCATGAACGTGGACGAAGTTGCCGATGCCGGCGATGAGGGGTCCGACGCCGAAGCGGCGCAGTGAACATTGGGCGGCGCGTTCCCTTGCGGGCGCGCCGCCTTGCCGCATAAAGGAGGAATGGGAGCATGCTCTACGCGCTGTTTCACGACAACGTCGTCGACGTGGACGGTCGGCCCGTGGAGGTCGACGCCAAGCTGATCGGTCACTATTCCTCGCTGGAGAAGGCGCGGAGCGCCCGTGCGCGCGCCTGCCGTCGACCGGGATTTGGCGCGTTTGCCCGCGGCTTTCGCATCGAGCTGGTCGAGTGTATGGATGGCTGCAATGGAGAACCCGAGCGGACGGCGGTCGTCTATCGCAATTATCTGTCGCGCATCGACCGGGATGCGTGTGTCGAGTGCTGGTTTTCCGGCTATTTTCTGTCTGCTGCCGCGGCGGAGCGGGCGCTTGCGGCGCTTCGCATGCTGCCGCGCTTTTCCAGTTGCTCCGAGGACCTTGCGACCGAACGGATCGTGGTCGACGCGGATCAGTGGACGGAGGGTTTTGTGACCGATCGAAGTTGAGCGTCCCGGTCAATCGGACAAGGCCGCGCCATAGGAGCGAGGTCAGGATGTTGACAAAGTCAACAGGCTGTCAGCCCCTTGACACCCCCAGTCAATGGTCATTTTTTATCACAGCCCAAAAACCAAAAGGAAAAAGCGGCCTTCATGTCGAATATAAATACATCAACACATCCAGAAAGGAAATCAGGCGGTGAAGGAAATACTCAAGCATCGGCGTCAGAAGTAGCAGCAAATGGAGCTGGTGATCATGGAACAGATGGCGCCGGAGGATCACCTTCTGCGGAGGGTGGACCGTGCGGTGGACTTCAGTTTCTTGGGATACGGAACATGCGGGAACAGTGTTTCTTGACGACAGCGGTGAGGAAACTTTTCCGCCGGCAAAGTTTGTTCCGGAGGGATTGATTTTGCCGATTTGGAAAATCGGCAAAATCACCTCAGAACATCAAGCGGCTGGTGGCCTCTTTGCTCCACGTCCTTATATATCTTCCCCCTGCGTTTGTGTGTGAACGCAGGGGGTGTCAGGGGGGCTGAGGTCTGCGAACCATCGTTCGCAGACCTCTTTTTGCCTCACAGGTCCAGCTTCATGTCGCCGAAGCGAATCCAGTTCTTCCTGCGCATCAGCTCCGAGAACAGCAGCGACAGCGCCGCCGGCAGGATAAAGTGCAGCACGACGATCTTCATCAGCGCGCCGCGCTCGCCGCCCATCAGCGCCCAAGTGCCGAACTGACCGACCAGCCCGGAGGTGCCCATGCCCGCCGCGGAACCGGCGTTCTTCATCTGGAAGATCGTCGTCGCGAGCGGACCGATGATCGCCGACGCCAGCGTCGGCGGGATGAGGATCGCCGGCGCCTTGAGAATGTTGCCGACCTGCAGCATCGACGTGCCCAATCCCTGCGCGATCAGGCCGGAAACGCCGTTTTCGCGGAAGCTCGACACGGCAAAGCCCACCATCTGCGCGCAGCAGCCGACCGTCGCCGCGCCCGCCGCCAGCTGCAGGCCCATGCCCATCGCCTCGCCCTCCGGCACGGTGAACACCATCGCCGCCAGCGCCGCGGATGAGATCGGCGCGGTCAGCGCCAATCCGAACACGACCGACACGATGATGCCCATCGGCACTGGCTGCATCGCCGTGGCGTACTCGAGAAAGCGCTGCAGCGCAGCGATGCCGGCATTGATGCCGCCGGCGGTCAGGTCGGTTATCAGTCCGCCGGCAACGATGACGACCGTGGGCACGACGATGATGTCCACCTTCGTCTTACCAGCGACCAGCCCGCCCAGCTCCGCGCCGATCACCGCCGCGAGGTACGCGCCCACGGGGCCGCTCATCTGATAGCCGAACGCGCCCGCTGCGGCGCAGGAAAAGACCGCCAGCGGCTTGACCTTCAGTCCATAGCCGATCGCCACGCCGATCGCCGCGCCGACCACCGGCGACGACGCCGATAGCACCTCGCAATACGGCGCAAGGAAGGTCAAAAACGAAATCTGCGCCAGTTGCGACAGGATCAGCCCGATGATCAGCGACGCGAACAGTCCCATGCCCATCGCCGAAAGCGCGTCGATGATGTAGCGCCGGTAGGCGCGCTTCAGCCATTGTTTGACCTTCATACAGCTCTCCTCCGTGTTCCGCGCGAGCGCGGCGGGCGGCGCGCCCATGGAACCGCCGCCCATGATTTTTCGATATTATATCACCGCCGCTCCGCCCGTGAATTATGCACACATTTTATTTCTGTTGCGATTTGAATTTCCGGCGCGCGCGGCGGGAATACCGCCTCGTGTTCGCGCCCGTCGTCGCGCATCTCGATCCACGCATCGCCCATCTCCTGCCCGTCCAGCGCGACCGTGCGCGCCTCTGCGCGGCAGACGAGCCGGTAGCGCGCCGCGCCGAAGCGCACCGTGACCGAAGCCTCGCGCCACCTGCCCAACAGCGCCGCCATCCGCACGCGGTCGCCGCGCCGCTCAAAGCCCAGCATCGCCAGTATGCAGCGGTAGAGCCACGCCGCCGAACCAGTGTACCACGTCCAACCGCCGCGTCCGGCATGCACGCCGTCGCAGATATCCGCTGCCACGACATACGGTTCCACGCGGTAGCGCGCGGCGGCTTCGGGCGTCGCGGCGTGATTGGGCGGCAGCAGCATCTCCAGCGCGCGATGCGCGCGCTCCGCGTCGCCCATGCGAATGAGCGCCAGCAGAAGCCAGCAGGCGGCGTGGGTATACTGGGCGCCGTTCTCGCGCACGCCCTCCGGATAGCCGCGGATATAGCCGGGATCCATGCCGTCGGGCGGAAAGGGCGGCGCGAGCAGGCGGATGATGCCGGCGCGCTCGTCCACGAGCTGCCGCCACGCCGCGTCTATTGCCTGCGCGCAGCGCGACGGATCCAGTCCCGCCAGCACCGCCCACGCCTGTGAGATCGCGTCGATGCGGCACGCCGGGCTCTCGCGCCCGCCGAGCGCCGCGCCGGAATCCGCGTATGCGCGCAGGTACCACTCGCCGTCCCAGCCGTGCGCCTCCACCGCCGCCATCATGCGGTCGGCAAGCGCCGTCAGCCATGCGGCGTCCGACTCGTCCGGCGCAATCTCGGCGTAGGATTCGGCGCAGGCGATCAGGAATTCGCTCAGCCATACGCTCTCGCCGCGTCCCTGCGCGCCGACGCGATTCATGCCGTCGTTCCAGTCGCCGCCGCCCATCAGCGCAAGCCCGTGCGCACCCGACTGCGCGGCGCGGCGAAAGGCGCGCATGCAGTGGTCGTGCAGCGTGCCCTCCGCTTCGCCGGGCTGCATCTCGGCAAAGAGGTCCTCCCGCCCCTGCGGGATCTCCACGTTCCTCAGGTAACGCGCCTTCTCGCTGAGCACGGCGCGGTCGCCCGTCCAGCGCACGTATTCCGCCGTCACGAATGGCAGAAAGAGCACGTCGTCGCGAATGCACGTGCGCACGCCGAGAAACGGATCGTGCCACCAGTGCATGGCGTCGCCGCTCTCAAACTGGCGCGCCGCGCAGTAGAGCAGGTGGGCGCGCACCCGCTGTGGGTCGAACGGCAGCAGCGCCAGCATGTCCTGCAGCTGGTCGCGGAAGCCGTACGCGCCGCCCGGCTGGTACAGTCCGGTGCGCCCGAACACGCGGCTCGCCAGCACCTGATGCAGCAGCCAGCCGTTCGCCATGCGGTTGACCGCGGCGTCGGGCGTCTCGACGGCGACGCGGTCGCGCAGGTCGTTCCACGCAGCGATCGCCGGCGCGCGCGCGACCGGATAGTCCGGATGCGCGCAGAAGGCGCGCACGCGCGCCGCCGCGTCCTCCTCGCTGTCCGCGCAGCCGAGCGCCCAGTCCACGCGCAGCGGTGCGTCCGATTGAAGCCGGACAGGCACCTCGACCACCCAGCCGCCAACACGGTTGATGGGTTCGGCAATGCCCTCCGGCGCGGACAGTGAACCGCGCCCGAGGAACGCGCTGCGGCTGCCGCCCGCCGCGGCGTGCGCGCTGGCGGCGGCAAAGTAACCCGTGCCATCCGCCGCGCCCGCAGCCATGCAGGCACCGCCACGGCTCCACGTGCGCAGCCACGCGGCGTCGCGCGCGTCGGCACCCATCAGCCAGTCGACAAATCCCACCATCCGATATGCTCCGCCTTCGGGCGCGCGCACCGTGGCGCGCAGCCGCAGCTCGGGCGCATCGTGCCGCACGCACAGCGCAACCTCGCCGGAAAGGCGCTCCGCCTCAAAGCGGTAGACCGTCTCCGCGGCGGAATAGATCGCCCGAAAGGGCACGCGCGGGGCAGCGCCCGGCATCAGCGGCACAAACGCGCCATCCGCCTCGCGCACGAGATAGAGCATCAGCCCCCAGCCCTCGCGCAGCGCATCGTTGAGAAACGGCGTCAGCCTGCCGCTGCGGCTGTTGGCAGACCAGAAAAAGCCGCCGCCGCGCTCGGTGAGCAGCGCGCCAAAGCGCTCGTTGGCCATCAGATTCGCCCACGGCGCGGGCGTGGGTTGGGAACTGCGCACGTCGATGGCGTAGCGGTCGTCGGCGAGAAACGCGCCATATCCGTTGCCGCCCTGAATCGGCGCGAGGCGGTTTTCGCCCAGCGGCAGCGGAACCGGTGAGCGCGCGGGCACGTCGAGCGCGCGCAGCGCCTGCCGCAGCTGCGCGGTGAGATCCGCGCCCGCCTCGAGTTCCACAAACGCCGCCCGGCGCAGCGCAGCGCGCTGCGCTGCGGTCAACGACCGCCCTTCGGGCAGGTGCACGCCGCCGAGCACGCCGCGCAGCTCGTTGAGATGGCTGTACGCCACCGCGTCGGACAGCGCGTCGCGCACGGGCTGGTCGTAATCGTTGCCGTGCTCGTTGACGAGCACCAGATCGGCCCGCAGCCCGACGGCGCGGTAGAACTCGTGGGCTCGGATCGCCGCGCGCACGCCGGCAAGGTCCTCGCGGCGGCGCACGTGCACGAGCATCAGCGGCAGGTCGCCGGAAATGCCCAGCGACCACAGGTCGCTGCGGCGGCACGGCGCGCCTTCGCGCGCGCGGGACTCCGCGGCGGCGATCCGCGCGTCAAACGCCAGCGCTGCCAAGCGGTCGAGCAGGGCATAGTCCCGCGAGGCGATGCCGAGGAAGTCGAGCATCGCCCGCGACTGAGTGGCTGCAAGCTGCAGGGCACGTTCCGCCGCGCTCTCGGCGAAGTTGCGCTCGATCCAGCCGCGAATTCCATCTTCGTCCACCAGCCCAAATGCGAAGTGCAGCGTCCGGCGCTCGCCGGCGCCGAGCGTCAGTTCCGTCTGCAGCGCCGAGCAGGGATTGAGCACGGCGCCGACGGTATCGTCCATCTCCCAGTGAATGCCGTCAGGGCGCTGTGTCGAACCCGTGCGCCCGACGAGCTTTTCATAATCGGTCTGGCAGGCGATGCTGCCGGGCGTGGAGATCAGATGCACCGCGGCGCGGCGGCGCTCTTCCGGCGCGCGCGGGCGGCTCTTCAGCGCCACCGCACACTGCGCGGCGCGCTCGCTGACGATAAACAGCTGCCGAAACGCCGGATGCGAGAGCACTTCCGCCTCGGTACCCAGCGCGATGGGCACGCAGTCCGCCACGCGGACCGTCTCTGCGCCGGCGCCGCCGTTGACGATCGTCACGCGCTTGATCAGCGCGCCGTCTTCCGGCGAGACACACAGCGCCATCTCGCAGTGCAGTGGTCCGAGCGCACAGCGCATCGACGCGGCGCCCGGCGCGTAGCGCACCTGGTCCTGTCCAATCACGGCGCATTCACCGGTGCGCTCGCGCCGGACATGCACGCAGGCGCCGTCGGCGCGGTTGAGAAAGTCGCCGGCAAAGCGCGTGGCGAGCAGGCCGTCGCGGCAGTAGTGCACCGCGCCGTCGGCGGTCACCAGTGCGCACGCGCCCGCACCGCCGAGCAGGTGGGCGTCCACCAGACGCGCTTCGGGGCGCGCCACGCGCCCATCGCGCCGCGGTTCCTCCCGGCGAGAGACCGGACGCGCGAATCCGGCGCGGCGGCGCAGCTTCAGCGCCGCGATCGACCGCTCCTCCAGCAGCAGCGACAGCGCGCGCACCTCGGGGATGCGCCGGAAGGCGCGGCACAGCGCGTCGTCCGCCAGCGCGTTGCACAGCGCGCACAGCGCCATGCCCTGATGATGCGCCATGTAGCTGCGCACCACCGCCGGCGCGCCGGTCTCGCCAAAGCGCAGGTAGTCCGCCGCCTCGTACAGGCCGTACTCGCCGCGCCAGCCCGCCGCCTGCATGGCGCGTACATTCTCCGCCACCGCATCCGGTTCGGCGAACAGCGCCAGCAGCGACGCGTACGGCGCGACCACGTCGTCACGCACGCCGCCGCCCAGCGACAGCTCGCGCAGGCCGAACGCCCGGTACTGGTAGTTCAGATGCAGGTCAAAGGCGAAGTAGCCCGACTCAGACACGCCCCACGGGCGCTGCCTGCGCTGGCCCAGCGCGCGCTGCGCGGCGATGGCGGCGCGCGCGGACGTTCCCAGCAGCGCGTTCGATGGCGCGCGCAGGAACAATTCCGGCATCAGGTATTCAAACATCGTGCCGCTCCACGACGCCAGCGCCGCGCCGTCCGGCGTCGATACTGCCGCGCGCGACAGCTTCGCCCAGTGGCGCATTGGCGCGCCGCCGAGCGCCATCGCCACATAGCTCAGGATGCGCGCTTCGGAAGCGAGCAGGTCGTAGTGCGCGCCGCTCGGGCATCCGCGCTCGGCGTCCACGCCGATGCGGAACAGGTCGCGCTCGTCATCGTAGAGCGCGGCGAAGTCCATCCCGCGCGCCAGCGCGCGCATGCGCTCCGCCAGCGCGCGATCGCCGTCGGCGGCGAATTCGGCGCACAGCATCAGCGCCGCCGCCAGATTGCCGCTGTCGACGGAGGAGACGTAGCGCGGGCGCAGCGGGCAGAGCGACTGCGTGTCATACCAGTTGTAGAGATGACCGCGCCACTTCTCCATCCGCTCCAGCACGCTCACCGTGTCCGCCATGCGCGCCCGTGCCGCGTCGCCGGAGAGAAAGCCCAGCGCCTGCGCGGCGGCGCAGCTCATCAGGTAGAGCCCGACGTTCGTCGGCGAGGTCCGGCGCGCCGCGCCCACGGGCGGATCGGCCTGCACGTTGTCCGGCGGAAGGAAGTTCCCTTCGGCGCCGACGTGGTCCTCAAAGAAGCGCCAGATGTCGCGCGCCAGCCCGCTGAGCAGCGCTCGGTCCGCCTCGCCGACCGGCGCGGTGTCCTCGCGCGTCTCCTGTTCGAGGTCACGAACCCACTCGACGCCCACGGCGAACATCGCCGCCAGCGCCGCCGAGGCGATCGCCCAGCGCGGCGACAGCAGTCCGGGAAGCAACAGGATCGCCGCGACGCGGCCGGAATGCATGCGCTCCTCCGCGCCGCGCTCGGCGTCGGCGGAGGTCACCCAGTCGAGCAGGTGTCTGCCGGTGAACGCCAGCCGCCAGAGCGTGCGCAGCACCGCGTCGGCAGCGCACGCGGCGGTCGCCGGCAGCACCGCCAGCTCAACCGTCGCCCGCCGCCACGGATGACCGCCGCGCGGGTAGAGCAGCGGCGTCCAGTACGCAAACAGCATCGCCGCGAACAGCGCCGCTTCAGAGCCAAACCACACCGCCTGAATCAGCAGCGCCAGCAACGCCGGCGCGCGCAGGCTGCGCAGCAGGTTGTCCAACAGGCGCACGCGCGCCGCCGCGCCAAGTCTGCGCCCGTCGGGCGGATAGCGCCGCGCGCTGAACAGCAGCGGCAGCAGCTGCCAGTCGCCGCGCATCCAGCGGTTCAGCCGGCGCAGCTCGCTGCGCAGCGAGGTGGGATAGCCGTCGTAAAAGCGCACGTCGCTGACCAGCGCCGCCCCCGCCAGCGTGCCCTCGATCAGGTCGTGGCTGAGGATGCGCCCTTCGGGCAGCGCGCCGTCGAGCGCGGCGGCAAACGCGCGCACGTCGTACAGCCCCTTGCCGCCAAAGATGCCCGTGCCGGTGACGTCCTGCCAGAAATTGGACACGGACGTCGGATAGGTATTCAGCCCGCCGTTCCCGACGAACAGCCGCACAAAGCCGTTCACGCAGGCGGACGCCGCCATCTCCATCTGCGGCTGCAGCACGGCGTAGCCTCTGCGCGCGCCATGCGCCATGCGCGGCGCGTTGAGCGGGTGCGCCATCGCGCCGATCAGGCGGCGAAGCTCGCCGGGCAGATAGCGCGTGTCGGCGTCGACGGTCAACACATAGCGAAAGCGCCCGCGAAGGCGATTGCACGCGCCGCCCTCGGCGTCGAACGCCGCCTCCGCGCCCTCGCGCCCCAACAGCAGGCGGTTGAGATCGCCGAGCGCGCCGCGCTTGCGGTCGCGCCCCATCCAGCGCCGGTCTATCGCCAGCAGCCGCCGTTCGCGGTGCAGGTAGAAGTACTTTTCCTCCCCCGCGCAGCGGTTCATCTCGGCGATGCGCGCGCGCGTGCGCGCGAGGATCTCGCCGTCGTCCGGCGCGTGTTGCGCGTCGCCGTCGGCAAAGTCGCCGAGGATCAGGTAGCGGATGTTGGCGTCCTTCTCCAGGCAGCCGAGCGCCTCGATCTGATCGCAGATCTCCTCCGCGCGCTGCGGCGACGAGAGCAGCGCCGGCATGACCACCAGCGTGCGGCACGCGTCCGGCACTGTCTCGACTTTCAGTTTCAGCAGCTTCGCCGGTCGGACGAGCTTCGGATGCAGCCTGCCCAGCGCCGCCGTCGCCGCGCACCACGCCAGCGGGATGCCCAGCGGCGCAAACCACAGTCCCGGAACCGCCTTCAGGTAGAGCAGCCATGCGAGCAGCGCCGCCAGCGCAATGCCCAGCGCTGCCCGGTGTCCTGAGGGATCGGGCACCATGCGCGGCAGCGGCTTGCCGCCCAGCGCGCGCGCCAGCGCCGCCCGGCCTTCGTCGTCGTACAGCCAGTGGCAGACCGTCGCTTGCGCCGCGCCGGCGCCCTCCTCCCCTGCGCGCTGCGCTGCGCCAACCGCCCAACGGGCGACGGTCGCCTCGCCGAGCTTCAGGCGCCGGGCAATGGCGGCGACCTGCGCGCGCACTGCGGCGCGGGAATCGTCCTCCATCGCCGGATACACGCCGGCGGGATCGCCGTTCAATTCCGCCTCTACGCAGGACAGCTCGGCAAAGCAGTCCTGCCAGTTGAGCGCGTCGATCAGGCGCTTGTTGGCGAGGAGGTTCTCCAACCGCATCAGCGCCACCGCCGACTGCTCGTGCGCCTGACGCACCACCTGCTCTGCCGTCCGCTCTTCGGTCGCAAGGCGGCGTTCCAGCGCCGCGCGCAGTCCGGCGTCCTCGCGCTCCGCGAGCAGCTGCAGCGCGTGCTCGAAGAACGCAGGCGAGCGCTCCTTGAGCCGCATGGGCGCGCCGTCGACCCAGCGCTGCGCCCGTTCCCGTTCGCGGGCGATGTCGAGCGCCGTCCGCGCCGCGCGCAGCCAGGCCCGCACCAGCGCGACGCGCATCGCTTCCGGCGCCGCCCACAGTTCGCCCATCTCCAGCGCCTGCACGTCGTCGAACGACGCCAGCGCCAGCATCAGCCGCTCCCGCGTCAGGCGCAGGCCGCCCAAGCCGCACAGCTCGCCGAGCACGCGCCCGATGCGCGCCTCGCCGCCGGCGGCGGGCAGGCCGCGCACGCCGTCCAGCCGCGCCTGTTCCGCGCAGGACTCCATCAGCCGCGCGTTTTCCACCAGATGCTTCAGCGGCGCGCCGCCGTCGACACCCCGCCGCCGCAGCGCGTCCGCCTCGCAGGCAGCCGCGCGCACCGCGCGCAGTTCGGCGCGCGTCAACCGCAGCCGCGTTCGCCCGCTCGCGTGCAGGCGGACCGCCGCATCGCGCATCCGCTGTGACAGCGCGCCGTCGTCCGCGTCCGCGCAGACGCCTCCCTCCACGCCGTTTCCGCGCAGACGGTCGATCCAACCGGGCATCAGGTTCATATCCGTTCCTCCTGCAAATCAAAGAGTTTACCTTCAGTATGCACCGTCGAATGCCACATCATGCCAGC
>CALVPU010000188.1 GCA_944353735.1 uncultured Eubacteriales bacterium
CACGCCGTCCGAGGTGAACGTTCCGCCGGCGAGGAGCGCGCAGAGCGCCAGCGCCGTCAGCCAGCTCCAGCGCGGCACGCGCCCGCCGTGGGCGAGCCGCGGCGCCAGCGCGCAGCCGAGCAGGAACGCGGGCACGCGGTCCACGCCGCTGCAGCACAGCGCCATCCATTCCGGCAAAGCGAGGTGCGCGGCGAGCGTCAGCGGCACGGAAGCGGCGAACAGCGCCCACAGCGCGCGCGGCGCGCGCCGCCCGAGCGCGTAGAGCGCGGGGTAGAGCGCGTACATCGTCAGGATGAATCCCACGTACCACAGCCCCGTCTCGCCGAACCAATAGGCAAAGAACGTCAGCGACAGCGCATATTCCCGCGCACCGCCGGCGTCGATGCCGCGAAACAGCGCCGCGACGGCGAACGCCGGCAGCGCGACGCGCAGGAGACGGTGGCGGTAGAACGACGCATATCCGCGCCCGCCCGCGAGCGAGCGGTACAGTCCCATCGGGGAGAGGAGCACAAAGACCTCCACGCCGCAGGAACCGGCGTACTTCAGCCAGCCGAAGACGCCTTCCGATGCGCCGCCGGCGGGGATGTGCAGGAACATCAGCCACAGCGCGGCGACGCCGTACAGCACGGCGCGGTGACGGCTGATGGCGTCGAGCAGCAGCGCGGCGCGCAGGTACTTCACGGCAATCCCTCCTTGCGGCGGCGGGCATGGGCGCGGCGCTGTGGCGGGAATCTTCGGCGCCGCGGGGTGGAATCGCCGCGGACGCCGCAGGATTGCGCGGGAAGGCGGGAATTCGCCCGCTGCACATGCGCCCCTGCGCCGCGAAAGCCAAGGGACCGCCGCGCGGTGCGGCGGCCCCGAAGGTGGTTCGGATTACTTCTTGAACTTGCCGATGCCGAGGTACTTGTTCGTCTCGGCGGTGCCCTCTTCGCGGGTGAGCTGCATCTTCATCGCGGCGCGAATGCCGTCGATCGTCTCCGGAATCGTCACCGACTCCTGCGGGATGTTGATCGCGTACATGATGTCGTTGCCGGACTCGACGATGCTGTCCTCCCAGAGGCCGATCTCGTACATGTCGCCGCGGCGGTGACCGAGGTCGCGCGCATACTTGAAGAAGCTGGCGTTGCCCTTGAAGCCCTCGTCGATGGTGACCACGCGGATGCGCGGATGCTTCTGGAACGCCTCGAGCGCCATTTCCTTGGTGATCTTCTTGCCGTCCTTCGCCGTGGCGAGCACGGTGATGATGTGACCATGGGTCACCGGCGTGTGCACGAGGATGCCCGTGGCGTTGACGTGCGGCATGATGGTCATCAGGTCAACCGCCTGATGCGTCGGCGCCTTTTCCATCTGCAGCGCGTTGGTCAGGCCGCGATGGTAGTCGCCCGGATCGGCGACGCGGCGGATGATGGTGATGGCGACCTTCTCCAGACCATAGGCGCGGTCGAGCGCGTCGACGGTGCGGATCAGGCCGGTGGTGTTGCAGCTGGTGAGCTTGAGGTAGTTCGCGCCCAGACCCTTTTCGTAGTTGGCATAGCCGTGGAAGAACACGTCCGCGACGGAGTTCTTCTCGCCACCCTGGAAGATCGCCTTGACGCCGAGCTTCTCGTAGATCACCTTGTTCTTGGCGCCGACGCCGCCGGGCGCGGAGTCGAGCATGATGTCCACGTTCTTGATCAGGTCCTCAAACGTGCCCGCCACCGGGATGCCCTGCGCGTCGAACGCCGCCTTGTCCGCGCCGTCGACGAGGTAGAGGTTGTACTTGACGCCGTTGGCGCCGATCATGTCGTTTTCCGCGAGCGCGCGGATGGAGAGCGTGGGGGCGAGGTCGGCGATGCCGACCAGTTCCATGTCGCCCTGCAGCGCGACGCCGTCCGCCAGACGCTGTCCGATCGTGCCGTAACCCGCGACGCCCACTCGAATCTTCTTGCCCATGGTAATCTCCTCCAATTTTGTTGGTCCGCGCCCGGAGCGGGAGCCCCGGGCGAATGCAGGCGCGCTCACTTGCGCGCGACGGTCTTTTCAACCTCGGCGGCGATGTGCTCGGCGGTGAGGCCGAAGCGCTCGGCGAGTTCGTCGGCGGGGCCGACCTCGCCGAACACGTCCTCCACGGCGACGCAGCCGACCGGCACGGGCCGGTTCTCCGCGACGCAGTCGCACACGGCGCTGTGCAGACCGCCGATGCGGTTGTGGTTCTCGGCGGTGACGAGGCAGCCGGTCTTGGCGGCGAGCGCGTTGACGAGCGCCTCGTCCAGCGGCTTGACGGTGAACATGTCCACCACCGCCGCGTCGATGCCCTTCGCGGCGAGCATTTCCGCCGCCTTGAGCGCGCGACCGACCATGTAGCCGCAGGCGATGATGGCGCAGTCCCTGCCCTCGCGCAGCGCGACGCCCTTGCCGATTTCGAACGCGGAGCCGTCTTCGTAGACGCGGTCGTTCGCCTTGCGGTTGATGCGCAGGTACTTCACGCCCTTGCGCGCCACGACCTTGGGCAGGATGTCCTCGAGCATGGCGGTATCGGTCACGTCGATGACCGTCGCGCCGGGGATGGTGCGGTACAGCGCCATGTCCTCAAACGGCATGTGCGTGCCGCCGTTGTACGCGGCGCAGACGCCCGGGTCCGTGCCGATCATCGTCAGGTCGTTCTTCGCGTAGCCGGCGGAGAGGAACACCTGATCGAAGCAGCGGCGGGACGCGAACGGCCCGAACGTGTGGCAGATCGGCTTGAAGCCCGCGGCGGCGAGACCGGCGGCGATGCCCGCCATGTTCGCCTCGGCGATGCCGCAGTTGATGGCGCGGTCGGGATGCGCCTTGGCGTACTTCGCCGTGCCGATGCAGCTCATCAGGTCGGCGTCGAGGTAGATCAGGTCCGGATCGGCGTCGAGCATCGCCGGAATCTTGACCGAGAGGACGTCCTTGAACGCCTTGACGTCCGGCTTGCCGTTGTAGATCACTTTCATGCTTCGACGCCCTCCTTCTCGATGGCTTCCAGATCCGCCTTGACCGCCGCGATGTAGCTGTCCCAGACTTCGGGACCGACGGTCATGGAATGGTTGGACGCCGTTTCCTCCACGGCCTTGACGCCGCTGCCCTTGACGTTGTCCATGATGACCGCCACGGGCTTGTCGGACGTGCGGGTCAGCGCGTCGTACAGCGCCTCGACGTCGTTGCCCTTGACGCGCACGGCGTCGAAGCCAAAGGCCTCGAACTTTGCCCGCAGGTCGAACGTCGGCAGGACCTCGGCAGTGGGGCCGTCGAGCTGCTTTTTGTTGTCGTCGATGATCCAGACGAGGTTGTTCACATTCTTTGCGGCGGTGAACATCGCCGCTTCCCAGCACTGACCCTCGTCGAGCTCGCCGTCGCCGACGAACAGGAACGTGCGCGACGGGCGGCCCTTGAGCTTGTCGCCCAGCGCCATGCCGACGGCCTGCGAGGTGCCCTGACCGAGCGAGCCGGTGGTGCAGTCGACGCCGGGGGTCTTGTTCTTGTCGCAGTGGCTGGGCAGCATCGTGCCGGTGCGGTTGAGGGTGGCGAGCTTCTCCTTGGGGAAGAAGCCCTTCAGCGCCAGCGTGGCGTAGACCGCCGGACCGGCGTGGCCCTTGGAGCAGACGAGCTTGTCGCGGTCGGGCCAGTTCGGCTCTTCAGGGCGATAGCGCATGACCGCGCCATACAGCACCGCCAGCGCGTCGCACACGCTCAGCGAGCCGCCGATGTGACCGAAGCCGCGCGCCTTGAGCTCCTCAAGCAGCGTGATGCGGATTTCTGCCGCGAACTTCTTCAGTTCGCGCTTGGTTTGTGCGTTCAATTGGCACGCCTCCTAAACATAGAAAGATGGGCGGAGCGGGGATTTGACCCGC
>CALVPU010000189.1 GCA_944353735.1 uncultured Eubacteriales bacterium
AAGGGTCACGTGCGCACGACCAACCAGACGCGCGGCGAGAAGCTGCGCAACGAGCGCCGCGGCGTGTAAGCTGCGCGGCGGAGCGCCGGTAAAGGCGAAGAACGCAAAAATCGCCCTGATGATTGAGCAATCAGCGGCGATTTTTGCGTTTTTTCGGGAATGCTTACATGCTGCGGTCGCCTGCGTCCGTCCGCGGCGCGTATGCGGTGCGGCAAAAAGCGTCCCGCAAAGCCCGTAAGGCTTCGCGGGACGCCGTGCGGTCAGTAGACCACGACTTTGGTATTCACGGGGCAGTTGTTGTAGATCCACTTGGCGTCCTCGACGCTCAGGCGCACGCAGCCGTGCGACGCCTTGCGCCCGAGGTTGTTGATCGAGCTCTGCGTCGGCGAACCGCCCTTCTCGTTGTAGAGCACCGAGTGAAAGAGGATGTCGCCCTGAATATAGTAGGCGTACTGCGCCCAGCACTTGAACTTCTTGAAGTAGTGCCAGCGCGCGCCGGGACCGGTGCCGCTCTGGAAGGTGCCGGTCGGCGTGGGCGTCGCATCCTTGCCGGTGGAGCACTTCATGGTGCGCACCAGCACGGTGTGCTCGTTGTTGTCGTCCAGACCATAGGCGTACACGCGCTGGTCGGCGATGCTGATCTTGAGCACGTAGGGCTTGAGCGCCTTGAGCGCATCCTCCGAGAACAGCAGTTCCAGCGTGTCGTCGCCGGCAATGCCGGACTGCTCGAGTCCGTTGCGCTTCTGGAAGGCGCGCAACGCGCTCTCCGTCCCGTTGCCATAGACGCCGTCGAGCGAACCATAGTAGTATTCCAGCGTGTTCAGGCGGCGCTGCAGGCGGACGACGTCGATGCCGGACGTGCCGTTGGACATGCGCTCGGGAATGGCGGGAAAGGCGTCGGCGTAGAAGTCGTCGAGCAGGATCGGGTCGGCGACGCCGTTGACCGGCGTGGTCAGCAGCGATTCGATATCGCCGTCCTCCTCGTCGAGCTGCGCCATGGCGTCCGCATCGGCGCGGAGAGCCTGCTGTTCGAGGTCGCGCAGATACTGCTGCAGGTTGCGCACGCCGTTGGCGGTCGAATTGCCGAAATCGCCGTCGACGGAGCCGTTCATGAAGCCCAGCACGCGCAGGCGCAGCTGCAGATTCTCGACTTCCTCGCCGCTCGATCCCACGGTCAGCAGGGGATGGTCCGGCGCTTTGGCGTCCTCGGAAAAGAGCAGGTTCTGCGTTTCGAGGTCGGCGACGCCGGTCTCTTCGAGCGCGTTGTAGCGCTGGAAGATGCGCACGGCGCGCGCGGTGTCGTCGCCATAGATGCCGTCGGCGGCGCCGACCATGCAGCCCAGGCGAATCAGCCTCCGCTGCAGGCGCAGCACGGCGTCGCCGCGATCGTCCCGTTCGAGCGCGCTGCGGGCGGGCTTGAAGTCGGCGCTGTACAGGTAGGCCTGCAGCGGCGCGTCGGCGATGCCGTCCACGGGCGTCGCGGGAGTCGGCTGCGGTTCGGGCGTGGGCGTCGGCTCGGGCTCAGGCGTCTCTTCGGGTTCGCTTTCGGCGTCCGGCGAGGCGGACGGGTCCGGCGTCGGCGAGGGCGTCGGCGTTGGTTTTGGCGTTGCCGTCGGCTCGGGCGTCGGCAGCGCGTCGATGACATCCTGTTCAAGCGCGCGGACATATTCCTCCAGCGACTCGACGGCGGCCTGCGTGTTGGGACCAAAGAAGCCGTCGGCATCGTCGTCGAGATAGCCCAGACGCACGAGCGCTTCCTGCAGGCGCTGCGTCTCCGCGCCGCTGTCGCCGTCGCTCAGCTCGGGGTAGTAGGGGAGCGTGACGGTGACCGCTTCGACGAGCAGCGCTTCGCTTGCCCACGGCGAGTCGCTCTGTGCGCGCCGGGCGTCGCGCTGGGCGTCGGCGATCGCCTCGTCCACCACGTGCGCCAGCGATTCGGTATCCGCGGCGATTCCCTGAATCGCGCCGTCCACCGTCTCGTCCAGCCAGGCGTCGACTTCGTCCCAGGCGGAATCGGCGAGCGATTCAGTCGCGATCAGTTCGACGTCGATGCGCAGCGTTGAGCCGTCGGAGCCGATCTTTTCGATGGCGTGCGCGTGGGAAACGGCGTCCGCATCCTCCGGAAGCTCGTGGTCGTAGCGAATGGCGGTCGTCTTGGGGAAGTGCGCCTCATCCATGAGCGTTCGTATGTCCGCGCGCCACTCTTCCTCGACCTGCACTTCCGCCGACGTGATGGCGGCGATCGAGGCGATCAGCGCGACGACAAGGGTCAGCGCGAGTAAGGTGCGAAGCTTCTTCATCTGCCTTCCTCCGGTCTGTCGTTTTTGTGCGTGCAATATATAGACGCACATCAACCGGGTTTTGTTGCGTTCTTTCGACAATTTTTTCGCCGGAAACATTCTTCAGCCGAGGCAGGTTCTGCCGGTGGCACGCGCCCTGTCCGGGGAGACGGGCGGGTGAAAAACTTCGGTTAATTCGCTTGCAAAGCGCCGCGCCGGCGTGCTATAATGATGGCGTATTGGCGATGAGGGAGAGAGTAGCGTTTCGCACCGCGTCCCGCAGAGAGCCGCGCCTTGGCTGGGAGCGCGGCGGGCGCGCGAAGGGTGAAGTTCGCTCCGGAGCTTTCGCGCTGAACCGTTTCAGTAGGCGTGGACGGATTCATCCCCGTTATCCGGATGAGAGGCCGGGCGCGTCCCGGCGAAACCGGGTGGTACAGCGGAGTTTTGCGGCTTCGCCCCTGAGACAGGGGCGAAGCCTTTTTGTACCTGCCGCCCAGATTGGAAGGAGAGAAAACTATGGAGAGCAAACTGCGGGAGATCCGCGAGCGCGTGCTCGGCGAACTCGCGAAGGCGAACTCGACGGCGCTGCTGGAGCAGATCCGCGTCGGCGTGCTGGGCAAGAAGGGCGAGCTGACGGCGCTGCTGCGCGGCATGGGCAAGCTGCCGCCGGAGGAGCGCCCGAGAGTCGGTCAGCTGGTCAACGAGGTGCGCGCAGCGCTGGAGAGCGCCCTTGAGGCGAGAAGTGAGGAACTGAAGGCGCGCGAAAAGGCGGCGCGGCTGGACGCCGAGGCGATTGACGTGACCCTGCCGGGTCCGGAGCGCGGCGCGGGTTCGCTTCATCCGATGAACATCGCGCTCGAGCGCATGATCGAGATCTTTGTCGGCATGGGCTACGAGGTCGTCGAGGGTCCTGAGGTCGAGTACGACCACTATAACTTCGAGCTGCTCAACCTGCCGAAGAACCACCCCGCCCGCGACGCGCAGGACACGTTCTATGTAGACGACAACATCGTGCTGCGCACGCACACCTCGCCGGTGCAGGCGCGCATCATGACCACGCGCAAGCCGCCGATCCGCATCGTCTGCCCGGGACGCGTCTACCGCGCCGACGAGGCGGATGCCACGCACTCGCCGGTGTTCCACCAGATGGAGGGTCTGGTCATCGACGAGAACATCACCATGGGCGACCTGAAGGGCACGCTGGACGAGTTTGCCCGCCAGATGTACGGCGAAGGCATCCGCACGCGTTTCCGCCCGTCGTTCTTCCCCTTCACGGAACCGTCCGCTGAGGTCGACCTCACCTGCGCCAACTGCCACGGCGAAGGCTGCCGCATGTGCAAGGGCACCGGCTGGATCGAGGTTCTCGGCGCCGGCATGGTCAACCCGAAGGTGCTGGACATGTGCGGCATTGATTCCAAGAAGTATTCCGGATTCGCGTTCGGCATGGGCGTGGAGCGCATTGCCCTGCTCAAGTACGACATTCCGAACATGCGCTATCTATATGAAAACGACCTGCGCTTCCTCACGCAGTACCGGTAAGGGGGAGATCGAGCGATGAAAGTGCCGATGAAATGGCTGAAAGAATATGTGGATATCGACCTCGGCGCGGAGGAATACGCCGCGCGCATGGTCATGACGGGCACCGCCGTCGAGGATGTCTCCAGAACCGGCGAGCAGTTCGACAACGTGGTCGTGGGCTATGTCGTCTCCTGCGTCGACCATCCGAACTCCGACCACCTGCACCTGTGCATGGTCGACGTCGGCGCCGGCGAGCCGATCCAGATCGTCTGCGGCGCGCCAAACGTGCGCGCGGGCATGCGCGTGGCGGCGGCGCTGGATGGCGCGCACCTGCCCGGCGGCGTGAAGATCAAGAAGAGCAAGATGCGCGGCGAGGTCTCCAATGGCATGCTCTGCTCGGGACCGGAATTGGACGTTCCTGCGGGACTGTACCCGAACATCGGCGACGCGGGCATCATCGAGATCTTCGAGGACGTCGCGCCCGGCACGGACGTCAAGGAAGTGTTCGGACTGGGCGACGACGTGGTCGACTTTGAAATCCTCGCCAACCGCCCGGACTGCCTGTCCGTCTGGGGTCTGGCGCGCGAGAGCAGCGCCGTGCTGGACAAGCACTTCGTGATGCCGGAGATCGCGGTCGAGGAGACCGGCGCGGGCAGGTTTGAGGACTATGCCACCGTTCGCGTGCTCGATGACGACGCCTGCCGCCGCTACTGCGCGCGCGTGATCACCAACGTCAAGATCGGTCCCTCGCCCAAGTGGATGCGCGAATACCTCTATGGCGCGGGCGTGCGCCCGATCAACAACATCGTCGACATCACCAACTTCGTCATGCTCGAGACTGGTCAGCCGATGCACGCCTTCGACCTGAGCAAGGTGCGCGACCACACGATCGTCGTGCGCAAGGCGCGTCCCGGCGAGAAGCTGACCACGCTGGACGGCAAGGACCACGTGCTCGACGAGACGATGCTTGTCATCGCCGACCACGACAACGCTACAGGTCTGGCGGGCATCATGGGAGGCGAGGAATCCGAAATCGTCGACGGCACGGTCAGCGTGCTGTTTGAGTCGGCGGCGTTTGAACGCGCGAACAACCGCATCACCGCGCGCAAGCTCGGCATGCGCACGGAAGCCTCCGGGCGCTTTGAAAAGGGCGTCAATCCGGACGGTTCCCTCGAGGCGCTCGAGCGCGCCTGCATGCTGGTGAACATGCTCCAGTGCGGCGACGTCGTGCCCGGCGCGTTCGACCACTATCCGAACCCGATCCCGCCGCGCACGATCGAGGCGGAGGTTGCACGCATCTGCCGCCGCAACGGCGTCGAGGTGTCCGGCGAGCAGATGGAAGACATCCTCAATCGCCTGTACATCGACACCACGCTGGCAGACGGCGTGCTGACCTGCGAGATCCCTTCGTTCCGGCAGGACATGGAGACCGACGCCGACATCGCCGAAGAGGTGCTGCGCATGTACGGCTACGATCACATCCCCTCCACGCTGATGCAGGGCGTGACCATGCCCGGCTTCCGCAGCGAGAAGATGCGCTTCAGCGACCGCGTCAAGGCGGCGCTGGTGGGGATGAACCTGTACGAGATCCTCAACTACTCATTCATCAGCCCCAAGTGGATGGACGCCCTCGGGCTTCCCGACGACGATCCGCGCCGCGACATGGTGGCGCTGCGCAATCCGCTGGGCGAGGACACCTCGGTGATGCGCACGACGCTGGCGCCATCGATGCTGTCCACGCTGGCGTTTAACCTCAACCGCGGCAACACGGAGGCACGGCTGTTTGAGCTGAGCAAGGTGTTCGTGCCGGCGAAGCAGTCCGGCGCGCTGCCGGAGGAGAAGTCCGCGCTGTGCATCGGCATGGCGGGCGAGCACGTTGATTTCTACGCGATCAAGAACGTGGTCGTCTGGCTGCTGGCGAAGTTCGGCGTGACCGCCGAGGTTGCTGCGGGTGGCGACGGCTACTATCATCCCGGTCGCAAGGCAACGCTGAGCGCTGGCGGCATTCAGGTCGCGG
>CALVPU010000190.1 GCA_944353735.1 uncultured Eubacteriales bacterium
TGCCGGTGCCGACCATGATGGCCGTCGGCGTCGCGAGGCCGAGCGCGCAGGGGCAGGAGATGACCAGCACGGCGATGCCGTGGCGCAGCGCGTCGGCGAAGCTGGCGCCGGCGATCATCCATGCGGCGAACGTCACCAGCGCGATGCCGATGACCACCGGCACGAACACGCCGCTGACGCGGTCGGCGAGCCGCGAGATCGGCGCCTTGGAGTTCGCCGCGGCCTCGACCAGTTTGACGATCTTGCTCAGCGCGGTGTCTTCGCCAACCTTGGTCGCGCGGAAGCGGAAGCTGCCGGAGGTGTTGATCGTCGCGCCGACGACCTCGTCGCCCTCGCCCAGATCGACCGGCAGGCTCTCGCCGGTCAGCATCGACTGGTCGAGCGCGCCATGTCCCTCGAGAATGACGCCGTCGGTGGGCACGGTCTGTCCATCGCGGACCAGCACCACGTCGTCGACCTTGAGTTCGCTGGCGTCGATCTCCACCTCGACGCCGTCGCGAATCACGGTGGCGCGCTGCGGCGCGAGGTCGAGCAGTCGGGAGATCGCCTCGGACGTGCGGCCTTTCGCGCGCGCCTCGAGGTATTTGCCCACCGAGATCAGCGTGACGATCATCGCCGCGGACTCAAAGTAGAATTCCACCATGCCCGACGGCGCGCCGCCCGCGCTCAGCTGCGCCGCCAGCGCGAGCAGCCGCGCGATGGAGTAGAGGTATCCCGCCGCGGAGCCGAGAGAGATCAGGCTGTTCATGTTCGGCGCGCCGTGGAAGAGCGACTTAAAGCCGTTGGTGTAATAGTGCTTGTTGATGAGCATGATCGGCGTGGCGAACAGCAGCTGTACCAGACCGTTGACCATCGGGTAGTGCAGCACCTGCGGCAGCGGCAATCCGAGCATGTGCCCCATGGAGACGTACATCATCGGCACCAGCAGCGCAATCGAGGCGATCAGCCGGCGCAGCGCGCGCTTCGCCTCGTCGTCCTGCGGCGCCTGCGCCTTTTCCTTTGCCGCGGCGCCGCGCGGGCTCGCCGAATAGCCGCCGCTCGCCACGGCGCGGCAGATGTCGTCGACCGTCACCTTCGCCGGATCGAAGTCGACCTCCATGGAATTGGTCAGCAGGCTGACCGAAACGCCCTTCACGCCCGCGAGCTTGCGCACGCTCTTTTCCACGTGCGCGCTGCATGCGGAGCAGGTCATGCCGCGAACATCGAATGTCATCGTGTTTTCCCCCTTTTGGGCGTCACTTGAGCTTCTTCATCAGCTCGAAAGCTTCGACCATGATCGCGTCGTCGCCCGCGCGCACGCCCTCCGCCACGCAGGTCTGCATGTGTTCCTTCAGGATCAGATATCCCATCGCCTGCAGCGCGCTCTCCACCGCCGCGATCTGCGTGAGGATGTCGCCGCAGTAGCGGTTTTCATCGAGCATCTTGCGGATGCCGTTGAGCTGGCCGATCATACGGTTGAGACGATTGTCCAGCTGGCGGCGCTCCTCGTCGGAGCGCGGCGTGCGCTTTGTGCGGGCGCACTGGTCGCAGCTGCCGCAGCACTGCTTTCGATCCTCCATGGGTTCCTCCTCTCCGAATACCCCCAACGGGTATTCTGCGGTTTCGGGAACATCATATACCCTTAAGGGGTATTTGTCAAGTAAAAATTGCATGAAAAAGCGCCGCCATTGCGGGGCGGCGGGTTATGTCCTGAGCCAGTTGCGGTTCAGACGGTCTTCGGGTGCCTGCTGGATCCAGACTTCTTGATCGAGGTAAGCGCCTTCGCGGATGCTGACGGTCTTTTGCCCGGCGACGATGATGTGGTCGAGCAGGATTACGCCGAGGGCGAACAGCGCGTTGAGGGCGTCGAGCGTGCAGCGGATGTCTGCCTGTGAGGGGCGCAGCGTTCCGCCGGGATGGTTGTGGCAGAGCACGACGGCGTGCGCGCCGGAAGTGACGGCGCATTGCAGCACGCTGCCGAGGTAGAAGGGCGTCTGGTCAAGCGTGCCCTTTTGCAGCAGCGAGCAGCGTATCTGGCGACCGCCGGCGTCGAGGCAGAGGAGAAAGAACTGCTCGATGGGCACGCCGATGAACAGCGGCAGCAGGCAGTCCGCAGCCGCGCGGTGGGTGTCGATCAGTGCGCGCGGTTCGACGGCGGCGCGGCGCACGACGCGCGCCAGCGAGGGAATGTGGCTGAGCAGCTCCGCTTCGGTGTCGTCGACGATGTCCGCCGCCAGCGCGGCGAGGTCTGATTCGAGGATCGCGCCGGGTGACTGGAAGCGCTCGCTGAGCCGGCGCAGCGCCTGCTGTGCTTCGGCGCCTGGCCCCAGAAAGTCCAGCACGCCCTCAATGGCGGCGTCGCAGCGCGCACGCCGCAGTTCGGAGCGCTTCACGCGACCGGCGCGCCGGCGCCGGCGAGCGCGCGCAGGACCTGCGCCGCGTCCTCGATGCGCTCGCCGATGTACCAGCCGTCCAGCTCCTCGTCAAAGCGAAGCTCGGCGGCGCCGTCTACGCGCACCGCGTCGGGCTCAAAGATCAGATCCAGCGAAAGCGGCGGTTCGGCGTCGTAGAGGTCGACCACGTATTCCGATTCGGAGAGGCGCTCGGCGTCCTCAAATTGCTCCAGAAAGGCCTTCAGCGCGGCGCGCTGTTCGGCGGACAATGTCAGCTTCATTGCGATTTCGCTCCCTTGTGCGGCGTTGGGCGGACCTCCTTCATTCTACCGCATTTCCCGTGTTGTGGCAATGGACAATCCATTGAAATCGCCCAAATTTCGAATGAAATTTTTACTCACCGCGCCTCGGCACCATCGCGCGCGTCCTCCGGCGGCGGCGTTTTTTCGCCTTTGCGGGAGCAGCGCTTGCGCGCCCAGTGCTCGCGCAGCGCGGCGAGGGCTTCCGGATAGGCGCTGCTGGTCATGTGCGGGAAGGCGTTGATCAGGCGCGACTGCCCGAAGGGGCGTTCGTCGAGCATCCCGGCGAGCTTTTCGCGCAGCGACGCCAGGCGCCGCCTGCCGGCGTCGAGTCCCTGTTCCAGGCGTTCCGAAACCGCGCGGCGGCTCAGGTCGATCCGCTGCGGCGTACCGGCGCGCGCTTCCTCGAAGCGCCGCGCGCCTTCCATCCGCCGCTTGGCAGAGATCGTTCCGTCGGAGATGACGCGCCCGATGTTGTCCGACAGCGCGTGAATCTCCGCGGCGAGGTCGTTCAGGCGTCTGAGCCGCCGGCCAAGGCGGCGGATGGTCGCCAGCGTGGCGGCGAGATCGATCGCCAGTGTCGCCGACAGCGCGCAGGCCACGGAGACCGCCGCCGCCCGCGGCAGCAGGCGCACGATGTGCTCGACCGGCGGGTGGACGACGCGCACCACGACGACGCACGCCGCGCCCCAGAGGAGCGAGAACGTCAGGCAGACATAGCCGCCGATGTTCAGCCGGCAGTTCGAGTAGTCCCACCAGCGCGCGTGGAACACCTTTTCCAGCACGTAGCCGGTGAGCCATTCCAGCAGCGTGGTCACCGCGACCGCGCCGGCGTAGAGCAGCGGCAGGTTGTCCGCAACGGGGCGCAGCAGCAGCACCACGGCGACCACGCCGAATCCGTAGATGGGGCAGATGGGACCGTTGAGGAAGCCGCGGTTGACGAAGCGTCCCTCGCGGAAGGCGGCGAAGGCGACCTCAGCGCACCAGCCAAAGAAACCGTAGATGAAGAAGAACAGCATCAACTGCGTTGGTGAATACGGCATAGTACCTCCGCGATCAGCGACCGATCGCTTCCTCCAGTTCCGTGACCGCGCCGGCAAACACCTTCAGCGCGCCGTCCAGCGCGCCGGGGTGGGACAGGTCCACGCCGGCGATGCGCAGTTCGTTCATGGGATAGTCGCTGCCGCCGGTGGACAGGAAGCGCAGGTAATCCGCCGCGCCGCCGTGGTGGAGGATGCGGTCGGCGATGGTCACGGCGCTCAGGAAGCCGGTGGCATACTGGTAGACGTAGAATGCCCGGTAGAAGTGCGGCACGCGCGCCCATTCCGCGTCGGTGTATCCGTCGAGCACGACGCCGGGATAGTACGCCTCGTTGAGGCTGCGGTAGAGCGCGTTCAGCTTCGTGGCGGTCAGCGGCTCGCCCGCCTGCTGCAGCTCGTGCGCCCGGCGCTCGAATTCGGCAAACAGCGTCTGCCGGAACACCGTCGTCCGGAACCCCTCGAGGAAGTGGTTGAGGATATAGGCGCGGCGCTTGGGATCGCGCTCGGCGTCGAGCAGGTGCATCGTCAGCAGTACCTCGTTGACGGTGGACGCCACCTCGGCGACGAAGATCGAATAATC
>CALVPU010000191.1 GCA_944353735.1 uncultured Eubacteriales bacterium
GGCACGCCGCACATCGGCGCGCGCTCGCTCAGACCGCATTCCTTTCCCGTCAGCGTCAGGTCGAGCTCCTGAGAGACGAGCTTCGCGTCGTCGAAGAACATCTCGTAGAAGTCGCCCAGCCGAAAGAACAGGATCGTGTCCGGATACTGCTGCTTGATCTGCAGGTACTGCTGCATCATCGGGGACAACGCCATCGCAATCTCACCTCAACCGTCCGTCGTACGTTCGCGCCTGTATCGTGCCTTCGCGCCTCAATGGCAGCCGGCGCACGAGGAGCAGTCGCCCGCGCAGTCGTCGGAATCCATTCGACCGGTGACGATGAACTGCAGCACCTGATTGACCTGATTGATCAGGTCGTTAAACTCGCTGCGCGCCTGCGTCAGGGCGACGATGTCGTCCATCATCTGCAGTTTTTCCTGAATGCCGTCCATCTCGTCGGACAGGCGCTTGAGCGCGCCGGGATCGGGGTTGGTCTGCTGCATCATTTCCTGAATGTTCGAGCGGTGCTCGAGCATCTCGCCCATGAGCTGCGCCGCCTCCTGATTGCGCATCGCCTTGTCTTCGCATTCCTTCATCTTGCGGTACGCCTCGCTGGCGAGCAGCGCCTCACCCAGCTCGCGGGTTTTGAGAAAGACATTGTCCATTATTTTTCCTCCTCGACAATCCTTCCGCGCAGCGTGTTGCGCCCCGCGGAGGTAATTTCCACCTCGACAAACCTGCCCACCAGCCCGGCGTCGCCGGGGAAGTTGACCATCAGCGCGCGCGGCGTGCGCCCGCCGATCCAGCCGGCGTCGCGTGCCGATTGTCCCTCGACCAACACCGTTTCCCTGCGCCCGATCTGGTCGCGCAGAATCTGCGCCGTGATCTCATTCTGCCGCGCGATCAGCCGTTGAATGCGCTGGGACTTGACCTCAGCAGGCGTGGCGTCCGGCATCTGCGCAGCGCGCGTGCCCTTGCGCGGCGAGAAGATGAACGTATACGCCGAATCAAAGCGCACCTCGTCGACCAGCGCCATCGTCTCCTCAAACTGCGCCTCGGTTTCGCCCGGAAAGCCGACGATGATGTCCGTCGTCAGACCAATGTCCGGACGCGCGGCGCGCAGACAACGCACGAGGTCGAAGTAGCGCTCGCGCCCGTAGCGCCGGTTCATCGCCCGCAGCACTTCGTCGCTGCCCGACTGTACGGGCAGGTGCAGGTGCGGCATCAAGTGCGGCAGCTCGGCATAGGCGGCGATCAGCTCGTCGGACAGGTCCTTGGGATGCGAGGTCATGAAGCGGATGCGCTCGATGCCCAGCCGGTCGAGCCGGCGCAGCAGGTTGGCGAACTCCGCGCCGCCGCCGCGATAGGAATTGACGTTCTGCCCCAGCAGCGTGATCTCGCGCACGCCGGCGTCGCGCAGGCGCAGGCACTCGTCGATCACGTCCTGGGGGTCGCGCGAGCGCTCGCGCCCGCGCACGTAGGGCACGATGCAGTACGTGCAGAAGTTGTTGCAGCCGTACATGATGTTGACAAACGCGCTGTGCGCACCGCCGCGCGACTCGGGCAGGCCTTCGACGATCTCGCCCTCGGTGTCGAGCACCTCCACTACCGGCCTGCGCTCGCGCAGCGCGCGGCAGAGATTCTCCGGCAGGCGGTAGAGGTTGTGCGTGCCGTAAATGAGGTCGATGAAGGGATACCTGCTGCGCATCGCCTCCGCCATGCCCGGTTCCTGCGGCATGCATCCGCCGACGCAGATCATCAGCTCAGGGCGCGCCTTCTTCAGCTCCTTGAGCCAGATGACGTTGCCCAGCGCCTTGTTCTCGGCGTTTTCGCGCACGCAGCAGGTGTTATACAGGATCAGGTCTGCCTCTTCGCGCACCGGTTCGCGCCGCATGCCCATTTCCTCAAACATGCCGGCAATCGTCTGTGAATCGCGCTCGTTCATCTGGCAGCCCATCGAAACGATGTGATAGCTCTGCGGCCTGTCGGGCATTTCCCGGACCAACCGCATGTATTCCCGCTGGCGAAGGATCTCGCTCTCGGGCACGCGCATTTCACGCATCCTCGCTCCCCCTCATTTCAATCGCCTCGCACCGTCGGGAAGCGACGTTCCCGCGGGCGAGATGCGGTATTCGCTCTCCGCCAGCCGCGCATCGGCGAAAGCGTAAGCCTGCGCGCCCTCCGGCGCGCCGATGGTGCCGAGCCAGCCGACCACCGGCGGCGCCGCCTCGATCAGCCACGCGGACTGCGCCTGCGCACGGCTGCGCGCCCAGACTTCGCGAATCGCGCGCCGCGCCGTGGTCTCGTAAGACGGAACGACGCCGCGCCCTCCGCACGCCGAACAGATGTGCATCAATTGCTTGGTCAGCGGTCGCCGCACCTTCTTGCGCGTCATCTCCATCAGCCCCAGTCCGGTAAAGCCGACGACGTTCGTGCGGTTGCGGTCCGCCGCCATCAGCTCGGTAACGAGCTTGAAAAGCGCGTCGCGGTCGGACTGGGATTCCATGTCGATGAAGTCGATGACGATGATGCCGCCGACGTCGCGCAGCCGCAGCAGGCGGGCGATCTCCCGCGCTGCCTCGCAGTTGAGGCGAAACACCGTGTCGTCAAACGACTTGCCGCCGACAAACTTGCCCGTGTTGACGTCGATCACGGTCAGCGCCTCGGTCTCATCGATCACGATCGAGCCGCCGGACTTGAGCCAGATGTGCCGGCCCATGCGCCGGTCCGCCTGCGCGTCCACCCGATAGAGGTCAAACAGCGGCGTCTCGCCGGCATACGGCGCCACGCGGTCGGCAAACTTCGGCGCCAGCATGCGCGCATAGCGCATCGCGCGCGCAAACAGCGCATCGCCGTCCACGCGCAGCGCCGCGACCGAATCGTCGAGCAAGTCGCGCACCGCGCGCAGCGCCAGATTGCCGTCCGAGTGGATGCGCCTGGGCGCGCGGGCGATTCGGGCGCGCGACTCGATCTCGCGCCACAGCGCGCACGCCGCCTCGTAGTCCGCCCGCAGCGTCCCGGCGTCCACGCCCTGCGCCGCCGTGCGCACGATCACGCCCATGCCGCTCTCGGCGACCATCGCGGAAGCAATTGCGTGCAGGCGCTCGCGTTCCGCGGGATCGGCGATCTTGCGCGAAATGCCGGCGTAGCTGACCGTCGGCAGCAGCACGGTCATGCGCCCGGGCACGGTGACATGGCTCGACACCCGGCAGCCCTTCGTGCCGCCCGGCTCCTTGACCACCTGCACCAAAAGTTCCTGCCCTGCGTGCAGCATCTTCTCGATCCGCGCCGAGCGCATCCGGTCCGCCCAATCCTCCGCCTCGCGGGGATCGACCGGAATGTCCCCGGCATAGAGAAAGGCGTTCTTGTCCAGGCCAATATCGACGAAGGCGGCGTTCATGCCCGGCAGCACGTTTTGCACCCGACCGAGATAGAGGTTGCCGGAGAGATTCTCGTTCCCCGGGCGCTCGTAGTACAGCTCACAGAGCTTGTCGTCCTCGACGACGGCGAGTCTGGTCTGACCCGCCACCGTCTCCAATAGCAATTCTCGCTTCACTGCGGTTTCTCCATCCATCGTCCGTCACAGCGACATCAGCGGCGCGAGCGCGCCCGCGCCGTCCGTGCCCAGCAGGCATATCCGGTGGATGCGCATTTCGGGAACCTCCACGCCGGCAAGCCCGGCGAGCGTCTGCACCAGCAGATCGGGCTTGAGCGCATCCCGCTCGGTCAGCGCAAGCCGCGCATGCAGCTCTGCGCCTTCGCGCGCCAATTCGAGCGCCAGCGGGCGCACGTCCACCTCGCGCTCGCCGGACTTCGTCCTGCGCAGCGCCATGACCTGTCCGCGGGAAAGAAACGCTTCCACCGCTGCCAGCGTCGCGTCCGCGCCGTCTCCGGACAGCGCGATGCGATAGTCCGCCGCGCACACCAGCGCCATCGGCGCAAGGTGGCGGTCGTCGACCATGCGCACCTCGTACACCGGCAGATCCTCCGGCAGCGCCGCGCGGAACGCCTCTTCCGTGCGGGCGCGGCCCATCGGCGCGGCGAGGGCGAAATCGAGCACTTCGTACTCGCTCGTCCAGCCCAGCGCCAGCGCCGACGCAAACGACATCACCGGATGCGGATTAAACCCCTGCGTGTAGCGTATCGGCAGCCCCGTGCGGTTCAACGCGCGCTGGAAAAAGCGCTGCAGGTCGAGGTGCGAGATAAACCTGAGCCTCGGCTGCTTGCCGAATCGGATCATCGCCCGCATGCCTTCGCCTCCTCGTAGCGGTTCACGCCGCAGCCGGCGCAGCCCCTGCGGCAGTCGGGCGTGGTCTCGCCGCGCGCCGCCTTCTGCCACTCGCGGGCAAGAAACGCCTTAGTCACACCGCAGTCGAGGTGATCCCACGGGAAGACCTCGTCCAGCGGGCGCTCGCGCAGCGCGTAGAAGTCCGGCTTGAGTCCGGTTTCATCAAACGCCCGAAGCCAGAGGTCTCCGCGGAACTGGTCCGACCAGCCGTCGAAGCGGCAGCCCAGACGATAGGCGCGCTCGAGCGCGTCCGCCAGCCGCCGGTCGCCGCGGGCAAACACCGCCTCGATGTAGCTGACGTCCGGCGCGTGGTACTTGAAGTCCACGCCCTTGACCGTGCGCAGCGCGTCGCGCAGCAGTTTCTGGCGGCGGACGACCGTCTCCGCGTCGAGCTGCGCTGCCCACTGAAAGGGCGTAAAGTTCTTGGGCACGAACACCGAGGCGCTGACCGTGATTCGCAGGCCCGGTGCACGCCGCTCCTTGGGCACGGAAAAATAGCATCGCCGCACCTGCCGCGCCAGCTCCGCGATGGCGAGCACATCCTCGTCGGTCTCCGTCGGCAGGCCGATCATGAAGTAGAGCTTGACCGCCGACCAGCCCTGCTCGAAGGCGTCGGTCACCGAGCGGATCAGATCTTCCTCGGTCACGCCCTTGTTGATGACGTCGCGCAGCCGCTGCGTGCCCGCCTCAGGCGCGAGGGTCAGCGCGGTCTTTTTGACCTTCTGCGTGGCGCGCAGCGTCTCGGTCAGCACGTTGTCGATGCGCTGCGAGGGCAGCGAGATGCGCACGCGCCGCGAGGCGAAGCGCTCGACCATCGCCCGCGCCAGCTCCGGCAGGCAGGAGTAGTCGCCGCTGGAAAGGCTCATCAGCGAGATCTCGTCGTAGCCGGTGGCGTCGACCAGTTTCCGCGCCAGTTCCATCAGCCGCTCGGGGCTGCGCTCGCGCACGGGCCGATAGATCATGCCCGCCTGACAGAAGCGACAGCCGCGCGTGCAGCCGCGGAAGATCTCCAACATGATGCGGTTGTGCACAACCTCGCCGTAGGGCACGATCAGCTTGTCCGGATATTCGGCGGCGTTCAGGTCGGCGACCATCGCCTTGCGCACGACCTCCGGCACGCCGCTGCCCGGCTTCGGCGCCACGCGCGCCACGGTGCCGTCGGCGTTGTAGTCCACGTCGTACAGCGACGGCACGTAGATGCCGCGGATCTTCGACGCCGCGTGCAGAAACGCCTCGCGCGGCGCGCCGGCCGCCTTCCACGCCTTGTAGCAGTCGATGACCTCGAGCGTCTCGACCTCTCCGTCGCCGAGCGCGACCAGATCGACAAACGGCGCCAGCGGTTCGGGATTGAACGCGCAGGGACCGCCGGCAATCACGAACGGGCCTTCCCTGCGGTCGGCGGCGCGCAGCGGCAGTCCCGCCAGATCGAGCGCGTCGAGCACGTTGGTGAAGCTCATCTCGTACTGCAGGGTCACGCCCAGCAGGTCGAATTCCACCACGGGCGTGCGCGACTCCAGCGAAAACAGCGGCACTCCGGCGGCCCGCATGGCGTCCGCCATGTCGACCCACGGCGAAAACACGCGCTCGCACCACGCATCCGCGCGGCGGTTAATCGCGTGGTAGAGGATTTTCATGCCCAGGTGCGACATGCCGACCTCGTA
>CALVPU010000192.1 GCA_944353735.1 uncultured Eubacteriales bacterium
ATGGGCGCTGCGCGCCCGCATGGAGGGAGCTGGAACGATGAAGCGATTGACCCGGGCGATTCTCGACGACTACGCGATCGAGCGCGCCGAGCCGCAGCGGCTGTGCGCCGTGCAGTTCGGCGACGACCCGCTGCTGATGGGACTGGTGGACCGGCTGATCGACGACGCCAACCGCCGCGGCGCGAACGTCGGCGTGGCGGTGGTGCAGCCCGGCGAGCAAGGGCACGCGCAGGCGCTCGCCGAGCAGGACGGGCTGTTCACGGCGTTCGTGCGCGGCGAACGCGGCGAGCAGCGCGTTCAGCGCGAGCAGGTCGTGCAGTGCGTGCTGCGCGCGCTCGATCCCGCTGCGGACGACGGCGCGCTGATGGCGCTGGCGCGTGACGGGGCACTGCAGTTCGCCTTGCTGCACGAGGACGAGGTTGGCGAGTTCGCCGAGCGCGACGCGGTGTGCGCGGCACTGGCGGCGCGCTTTCTGGCGGAGCGCTGGCGCGCGGGACTGCCGGGACTGGCGGTGATCGTCTGCGGCGGCGCGGCGGACTGCGCCGAGCGGCTGCGCGCGCGCATCGCCGCCTTCGGTCGGCAGTGGCAGGCGGGCGCGGCGTTCGCATCGTGGCTGGACAGCTGCCGCTTCTTCCCCGCGCTGGCGGACTGTCTGGTCGCGCGCAGCGGCGCGGAGGAGGCGGCGCGGCTGTGCGCGGAAATGAACTATCGCGACGCCATGATCCACCTCGCCGAACCCTACGGGCTGTGGGCGATCCAGGCGGACGCGGCGTTTCGCGAGGCGTTCCCACTCGCGTCGCTGTGCGAGCAGATCGCGTTTGTCGACGACATCGGCGACACGCTGGCGCGCAAGCAGCGGCTGTTCGACGCCGGACTGTTCACCATGGCGGCGCTCGGCTGCCTGCGCGGCGACGAGACGCTGGCGGAGTGCATGAAGGACGAGCCGCTGCGCGAGCTGGTCGGACGGGCGATGCTCGACGAGCTGCTGCCGTTCGCGCCGATGACGCGCGAGGCGGCGACGCCCGATCTGATCGCCTGCTTTGAGCGCTACGCCAACCCGATGAACGACAACGCCGTGCTGTCGTGCGCGCGTGGGCTGATCGGCAAGTTCAACGCCGGCGTGCTGCCGGCAATGCGCGCCTACGCGGCGGAACACGGCGAGCCGCCGCAGCGGCTGACGGTGGCGCTGGCGGCGACGGTGCTGCTCTACGCCGACGCGCGCCGCACGGACAGCGGCTGGGAAACCGTCGTCGGACAGGAGACGCGCGCGCTGCACGAGTCGCCGCAGGTGCTGGAATCGTTTTCGCGCCTGTCCTCGGACATGGACCCGGAGTCGCTCGCCTACGCGGTGCTCTCGGACCGCGAACTGTGGAACGGCGCCGACCTGCGCCAGATCGAAGGCCTTCCCGCCCGCCTCGCCGAGAACCTCGCCGGCTGAACCATGCCCGCGCAGCCGACCGGCAAGCCAACGCGATGGGCGCATGCCCGCGCAGGCGTCCTGCGCCGCGCCTCTCCCGCATCGACACATTCTTCGACGCCACGCGACTCGTGTGACCTTGCGCCGCGGACACATGTCCGCGCACTTCCCCTGCAATGGGCGCATGCCGCGCAGACGTCCTGCGCCGGGCCTTTCCCGCGTCCGTCACATTCTTCGGCGCCGCGCGACTCGTGTGACCTTGCGCCGCGGGCACATGTCCGCGCACTTCCCCGCGGCGGGCGCGTGCCCGCGCAGGCGTCCTGCGCCGCGCCTCCCCTCTTGTTCGGCGCGCTTTGTCGCACCGCGCGATTCTCCCTGCGCCGCGCCTCTCGCGCGTCACATTCTTCGGCGCCGCGCAAGCCGCGCTTTCCCGCCTACGCATCCCACGGCACTCGCCGGCTGCGCGCGAGCGTCACAGTCGTCAAAAAAATCGTTTGTTTTGCCAAAAATTCATTTGAATGCCGGGTGTTTTTTCGGTATAATGATCTTGCCCGCGGCGTGCGGGCGGATACGACGAGCATAGGCGGGGGATGGACATGCGGCGGCTGCGTTACGCATTTTCCCACTTGTTCCACGACAACCACAGCCGGATGCTGATGCTGTTCGGCTGCGAGGGCGCGCTGCTGCAGTTCGTCTGGTCGATCGCGGCGGCGGGCGGCTTCGGCACGAACCTCTACGCCACCAACCTCGGCGCGACGGACGTGCAGATCGGCATGACCCAGCTGGTGCCCTACCTGACGGCGGTGGCGCTGCTGCTGCCGGTGGGGCTCATCGGCGACCGCATGAAGGACGCGCGCACGGTGCCGGCGGGCATCATGCTCTTTCTCGGCGCGGCGTACATGTTCTATGGCACGGTGCCGGCGATGGGCGAGCGCCGCATGGTGTTCTTCTTCATCTTCCTGGCGCTGACGGCGGGCATGCTGTCGGCATACAATTCAATCTGGCAGTCGTTCTTCGGCGACGTGACGCCCATCGAACAGCGCAACCGCGTGTACGCGTTCCGCAACCGCTTCGTGTACATCGTCGCCATGTCGGCGCCGGTGCTGTGCGGCGCGCTGCTGACCGGACTGTCCGACCGCGAAAGCAAGCTCGCCGTGCTGCGGGCGTTCTTTTACCTGTGCGGCGCGCTGTGCCTGCTCAACGCCTTCGTCATCTCGCGCATGCGCGGCGGTCAGCGCTCGCCGGAGGCGATGGGCGCGGCGCGCTTTTCGCTGCGCGAAGTCGGTCAGACGCTGCGCGCGCTGGCGCACGACCGCCGCTTCCTGAAGTATTTCGGCGGCGTGATGCTGTTCTACATGGGCTGGCACCTCGACTGGAGCATGTGGTATATCGGTCAGACGCAGTACATCGGCCTCAACGAGGCGGAACTGTCGCTGTACACGGCGCTGACGAGCGTCTCGCAGCTGCTGCTGATGGGCGCGATCGTCAAGCTGATCGAGCGGCGCGGCACGGGCGCGGCGTTTCTGTGCCCGATCCTGTCGCTGGTATTCTGTCCGGTGATCATGCTCGTCGGACTGCGCGTGCCGGAAAGCGCGCGGGCGGCGGCTTTTCTGGCGATGGGCACGCTGATCTGCGCCCCGCAGAGCGGCACGAACCTCTGTCTGGTGCAGATGCTGCTCGACGCCGTGCCGCAGAAGAACCGCTCGCTGATCATCAGCCTGCACATGATGGCAGTCACGCTGTCCAACGCGCTGATGCCCTATCTCGGCGTGTGGCTGTACGAGGCGCTGGGCGCCGACCTGCGCGCGCTGGCGCTGTTCAACGTCGTCGTGCTCTGCCTGCGCCTGGCGGCGTTCGCCCTCTTCGCCGTGCGCGCGCTGCGCGAATCGCGCGCCCAAACGCGCTGAATCATGCCGCGCCCGCCGAAACGGCTCCACGAATCCGACGGCGCAGAACCGCCGCGCGGCAGGGTTCGAATCGTTCCCGCTGCGCGACCCGCAAGGACAACCGGCCTGATTTCCCCGAATCGGGGCGCTCAGAGTGCTGACAAAACAGGCGCCGGAGCGCTGAAAGGCCTGCGCGCCGGGAAAGCAGACTTGTTCCCAGGGAATTTGGATGAACGCAAGCGATCGCAGGCAGCGCGTGCCGCCGGCAGAGAAAGCAAAAATCGCCGCTGATCTTTCAAATGATCAGGGCGATTTTTTTGCGCTTGCACGTTTGCAGCGCTCCGCGGGGATGACGATTTCGCTCGCACCTTTACCGGCGCTCCGCGGGAGATGTCGATTTCGCTTGCACCTCTACCGGCGCTCCGCGGGCGCCGGCTTCCGCTTGCCGCCGTGCTCTTTCGCACCTATCTGCGCGCGCCCCCTGCATTTGTGCAAGAGCGCAGGGGGCAATGGACGAAGCGCGAAGGCGCTTCACCCCTTCGCGCTTCATCGCGGATGGTGCGCCGGCGATGGAGATCTGGACCGCCCGAGCGGTTCCGGGCGGTTCCGCCGCTTCCGGCGCGCATTTCCGCGCGCCGGTTCGGGCTCAGCGGATGGGGTCGTTCATCTGCTGGAGCTGGGCGAGCGTCGCGGCGTCGATGACGGAATCCGCATTCGACGGGTCGATGACCGGCAGGTCCATGTCGTAGGTCTCGTTCATGTACGTCTGGAAGGAGGCGATCGCCTGCAGCGTCGCCGTGTCCAGCTCGCCCGGCTCCAGCTCGACGGTGGACAGCAGTCCCAGCTGGTACAGCTTCATCTGCACGGTCTGGATGTCCTCCGGCTGCGACTGCGCGCTCAGCTCGGTGGGCCACTGCACCGTTTCGCCCGGCTGGACCGACGGCGCGGCGCTGGGCGTCGGCGTGGCGTTCGCCGCGGGGATGCCGAATGACCAGCTGTTCCACACCACCTGATCGTCCGACGTCGCACCCACGGGCACCGCGCCGACGTGGATGGCGTACACGCCCGCCGGCAGGTCGCCGATCGGCAGCGTCTGGCTGGTGCCGGTCGTCTCGCCGAGGTCGAGGCGGTCGCCCGCTTCATTGGTCATGTAGACGCGGTATGCCTGCACTTCGCCGGACGCCATCCAGCTGAAGATCGCCGATTCGCCGGTCAGATAGGTCACGCCGCCTTCGTTGTACGCGGAGCTGCCGACGCTGATCTGCGGCGCGGAGACCTCCGCCGGCACGGGCGTGGCGGTCGCCTGCGGCGCGGGGCGCATGAACTGACCGCTCACCGTGGACGTCACAGCACCGTCCTCACCGACCGCCGAGATGGTGATCGTGTACACCTCGCCCGGCGTCATCTGCGCGGCGGGCAGCGTGCCCTGCGCGGCGGGATAGCCCTGCGCGTCCATCAGCACCTCGCCGCTGGCGGAGACGATGCGCACGTTGTAGCTTTCCGCGCCTTCGGTCCACGCGAACGACGCGGTCTCTCCGGTGATCTCGATAACGCCGGAGCCCTCGCTGCCGTCGATCGTCAGCCGCAGCTGCACCGGCTCGGCGGTGGGTTCGGCGGTGGGTTCGGCGGTGGGCTCAACGGTCGGCGCCGGCGACGCGGTCGGCTGCGCGGTCGCGGTAGGCGACGGCGCTGCGCCGGCGGGCACCATAAACTGCACGCTGGCGAACACGGCGTCCTCGCGGTCGCCGTCCTCAGGCACCGCGGCGATGGTGAGCGTGTACACCTCGCCCGGCGTGAGCATGTCGCGCGGGAAGCCGCCGTTGGTGGCGCTCATGGTCTCGGGACCAAAGATGGCGTTGTTGCTGGAATCGAGCGCGACGACGCTGTATTCGGAAACGTCGAACGAAGCGCTCCAGTCGAACATGATGCTGTCGCCGGTAACCTGCACGACGTCGCCGGCGTACGGAAGGCCGTTGACGTTGACCGTCAGCGTGCCCGCCGACGGCGAAGCGCTGGGCGTGGGCGAGGCGCTGGGCGCGATCTGCACGCCCATGTCGGAGAACTCCTCGAGGTACTGCAGCGTGACGGCGTCGCCTATGCCGCTGACCACGACCGTGCCCTCGCCGCGCTGCTGGTTGACGAACTGTTGGAAGGTGCTCATGGCGCTCTGCGTCTCCGCGCCGTACTGACCGGTGACCTGCGCGTCGGTGAGCAGGCCCAACGAGGCGAGCATCTGCTGCACGTAGCGGATGGACACCTCCGGCGCGTCGGGTCCGACGGAGACGTTGCCCTCGGGAACGTCGGGGTCTGACGTGGGCGAAGCGCTCGGCTGCGGCGTCGCCGCCTGCGTGGGGCTGGCGGGCGGGCGGATGACGAGCCCGGCGCTGTACACGCTCTCCAGATAGGACAGCGTCAGGTAGTCCGCCGTGCCGGTGACGGACAGCGTGTGCGTGCCGGTCTGCTGGTTGTACCATTCCTGGAACTGCGCCACGGCGGCGACCGTCGCGCTGCCGTAGACGCCGTCGTCGCTGCCCGCGTCGAGCAGGCCGGTGGCGATGAGCATCTGCTGTACGAAGCGGATGGACTCGGCGTCGGAATTCTGGTCGACGGTGATCTGCTCGTCCCCGGGCTCAGTGGGCGCGGGGCTGGGCGTCGCGGAGGGCGTCGGCGCGGGGGTGACCGTCGAGGTGACGGTCGGCGGCTTGGTCGCCTGCTGCTGCTCCTCCCACCAGTCGGCGTAGAACTCGAGGAACGCCATCGTCAGCGGGTCCACCGTGCCGGTGACCTCGAGCACGTCGAAGCCCTGCAGCTGGTTGACGTGGCGCTGGAAATTGCGCACGGCGGCGGTGGTGCTGTTGCCGTAGACGCCGTCGTCGGCGCCCTCGTCGAGCAGGTCGAGCGTGATCAGCAGCCGCTGCACGGCGCGGATCTCCGTGCGCGAGGAATTGCGGTCGATCGTGCGGTCGTTGGGATCGGCGGTCACGGCGACGGTGGGCGTCGGCGTGGGCCGCACGGAATCGGTGCCGTACAGCCACTGCAGCGTCACCGGGCCGGCGATGCCGTCCACGCTGAGGCGCTCGGAGGGACGGATGGTCTCGTTGACATAGGTCTGGAAATCGCGCACCGCCTGGCGCGTGGCGTCGTCGTACGCGCCGGTGATGTTGTTGTACGAGAGCCATCCCAGCGTCACCAGCCGCTGCTGCAGCGCGGTGATCTCCGCCGAGGAGGAATTGCCGGAGATGGTCTGGCTGCCCGAGGAGGGCTCGGTCGCACCCGGGCGCGGCGTCGGCGTGACAGGCGTGGAAGGCCGCTGCGTCGCCGTGGCGGTGGGACGGGTGTAGTCCATCCACGACTGCTCCGGGTCCACCAGCGCGGCGAACGTCGACGAGGGCGCCGGCGTGGGCGTGGCGGTGGTCGCGGGCGCCCACGAGGCGGAGCTGCCCGGCTGGAGCGTCGGCTCCTGCACGACGTCGTCGGCGCCATTGAGCGCGCCGTTGAGCAGCGAGATGATGATCACCGCCGCCGCGATCACCAGCACGGCGCAGACGGCGGCGATGATGCCGATGCGGCGGACGCCGCCGCGCTCGTCGTCCTCGTCGTCCCCGCCGCCGTCGGACACGCCCGCCGCGTTCTTGCGCTGGGCGATGTAGGCGGTGCCGTTCTCTTCGAAGAAGAAGTGGCGCTTGCGCGGGTCCTCGACGCCCTCGACGCTGGCGCGCAGCCGCTTCAGGCCCTTTTCAAACTGCTCCTCCATGCCGGCGATGGGCGCCACGGAGCCGTCCGGCAGGCGCTCGGCGCAGTCGCGCGGCAGATACTCGCGCAGGCGCAGCTTGTTTTCGCGCTTGGTATCGTACGCGGCGTAGACGATGCCCGTCGCGTCCTGCCCCAGCGCGCGGCCCACGAGGAAGCGCTCGTGGTAGACCAGCGAACCGGGCAGCATCTGGATCTGCGGGACGGCGGCGCGGGAGTCCCGCCCGCAGTGCGGGCAGATGCTCTCGCCGTGCCGGTCCTCAAAGCAGTACATGCAAAGCTCTTCGTATGCCATTCATTCCACCCCTTGTGATCTCGGCGGCGCCGCCGCGTTCAGAGGTCGTCCGGACAGGCCGCCCGGACGACGTCCGCGAACACTTCCGCCACGCCGCGGCTGGCGTCGATGCGCCGCACGCGCTCCGGATGCGCGCG
>CALVPU010000193.1 GCA_944353735.1 uncultured Eubacteriales bacterium
GCAGAAGCCCCGTCTGGGCGTTGAACAGGTGCGTCACGTGGCGCACGCCCGCTTCGATGCCCGCCTGCGCCTGATCGAAGTTCGCCGCCGTATGGCCCATGGAGATCAGCATCGAGGTGTCGCGCGCCATCTCGCGGATGCAGTCGAGGTTGCCCTCCACCTCCGGCGCGATGGTGAACACGCGGATGACGTCGGCATACTCCTTCAGGAACGCCGGGTCGCCGGGCTTGACGTGTTCGCCCGCCTGCGCGCCCTTCTTGGCGACGTTGATAAACGGTCCCTCGGCATTCGCGCCGACGACCGCCGCGCCGTCCCAGTTCGCGAGACGGCTCTCCTCCATCGCGCGGCGGATCTGCGCAAACGCCTGCCGCAGCTCTTCATAGGAAACGGTCATCGTCGTGGGCAGGAAGGACGTTACGCCGTTGCGGGCGACGCCGCGCGCCATCGTGCGCAGCCCTTCGTAGCTGCCGTCCGAAGCGTCCTCGCCCAGATAGCCGTGGATGTGCATGTCCACCAGCCCGGGAATGACGTAATGCCCCTTGGCGTCGATCAGATCGACGCCCTCGGGCGTTTCGCCCGGCTCGACGATGCCGGCGACTTTCTCGTCATACAGGAGCACCTTGCCGCGAATCACCGCATGCGGAGCGACGATCCGCCCGTTGACAATTGCCTTCATCGCTGCTTGTCCCTCCGAAATATTACAGCTTGGAAGCCGCGTCGGCGTCGAGCAGCAGCGTCACGTCGCCGTGCAGCTGCAGGATGGACGCGGGGACCTTCGGGTCGATCTCGCCGTTGACCATGGCGCGGACCGCATCTGCCTTGCCCTTGCCGAACGCCAGCAGCAGCACCTTCTTCGCGCGCATGATGCCGCCCATGCCCAGCGTGATCGCCTGCTTCGGCACGTCCTCGCGGTTGGCAAAGAAGCGCTTGTTGGCGTCGATGGTGGAATCGGTCAGGTCGACCACGTGCGTGCCCTTGTGGAACACGGCGTCCGGCTCGTTGAAGCCGATGTGCCCGTTGTTGCCGATGCCCAGCACCTGCACGTCGATGCCGCCAGCGGCGTCGATCATCTCGTCGTAGTGCTTGGCGTCCGCGGCATGGTCGGCGCCGGTGCCGCAGGGAACGTGGGTGTTGGCCTTGTCGATGTTGACGTGGTTGAACAGGTTGTCGTCCATGAAATAGCGATAGCTCTGATCGTGCGTGCCGTCCAGACCGATGTACTCGTCGAGGTTGTAGGAGCGGACCTTGGAAAAGTCCACCTCGCCTGCCTTGTTCATGCGAATGAGTTCCTTGTACATCGCCACCGGCGTGGAGCCGGTCGCCAGACCGAGCACCGTGTCCGGCTTGGCGGCGATCGCCTGCGCGATGATCTCCGCGCCCGCCGCGGACGCCTGCTGCATGGTGTCAAAAATGCGAATGTTCATGAAAAAGCCCTCCTTTTTTGTCTCAGAAACCGTCGGAATCGACAAGGTTGTTCATTCCTCTTGCCACTATCTTCATACTATACCGCCGACGCGGCTTCGTCAAGGGGGAACGCGCCGAGTCGGACCGTTCTGATAACTAAAGCGGCTGTTAAGTTAAGTTTGATTCGCGCGGCAATCGCTTCCCGTGCGGGGAAAAGTGTGGTAAAATGGGGTATCACAACATTGGCGGCGAGGAGGAAGCGCCATGCCCTACCGACCGTGGTTTCCGGAACGCATCGCGCGCGTGGACGCGCTGTACAGCCTGCACTATTTCAGCTTCCGTCCGGGATACGTCTATCCCGGCGAGCGCCATCCGTTTTGGGAGCTGGTCTACGCCGACATGGGCGGCGCGACGCTCGGCGACGACGGGCTGGAGATCCCCATCGGTCCCGGTCAGTGCCTGATCCACGCGCCGAACGCCTTTCACACCATCCGCGCCAACCTCTCGCCGGAGACAAACCTGTTCGTGGTCTCATTCGGCTCGGACAGCACGGCGCTGCGCGCGCTGGCGCGCCGGCCCATCAGCCTCAACACCGAGTGCGGACGCATCGTGCGGCGCATGGTGCTGGAGGCGGACGGCTTTTGCGGGCCGGTGCTGGACATCACGGCGCAGGAGGCGCTCGTCCCCATGCCCGGCGCCCCCTACGGCAGCGGCGAACTGATCGCGCTCCACTTGGAAACGCTGCTGCTGTTGCTGCTGCGGCAGGCGCACGGCGAGGCGGAGCCGCCGCCCAAGCGCGCGCCGGTCACCGAGCAGCAGGAAATGCTCTCCCTCGTCGCCGCGGCGGAGGCGTTCATGCGCGGGCACCTCGACGGCTCAATCCGGCTGGACGACATCTGCAAGCACATCGGCGTCGGGCGCACGACGCTCAAGCGCCTCTTCCGGCAATGCCTGAACAGCGGCGTGATGGAACACTACCAGAGCCTTCGCCTCAAGGAGGCCTGCCGCCACCTGCGCTCCGGGCGCGTCAACGTCTCGCAGGTAGCCTACGAGCTGGGCTATTCCAGCCTGCCCGCCTTCTCGCGCCAGTTCCGCCGCATGCTCGGCATCACGCCGCGGGAATACACGCTGCTGGTCAACGACAGCGTGCCGCGCCGTCCTTGACACGCCCCGCAGGGGATACTATAATAGACGTGAATTGACCCGGGCAGACCGCCCGCCGAGAACGAGGGATACGCCATGGATAAACTGCTCAATGAAACCCTTGCCGCCATTGCCGCGCCGGACGAGCGCGCCATGGCGGCTACCCGCGAACGCCAGCTGAGCCTTGCCAAGCCGCCCAGAAGCCTGGGCAGGCTCGAGGACATCAGCGTGCAGATCGCCGGCATCACCGGCAAGCTCTACAACCGCGCCGACCGCCGCCGCGTGCTGGTGTTCGCTTCGGACAACGGCATCGTCGCGGAGGGCGTCGCCTCGGCGCCACAGTCGGTGACGCTGGCGCAGACAATCAACATCGCCCGCGGGCTGACCGGCGTCGGCGTGCTCGCGCGCCACTGCCGCGCCGAGATCGACGTGATCGACCTCGGCGTCAACGCCGACTTCTCCTTTCCCGGCGTGCGCAACGAAAAGATCGCCATGGGCACGAAGAACTTCGCCGTCGAGCCGGCGATGACGCGCGAACAGGCGCTGGCGGCGATCGACGCCGGCATCCGCGCCGCGCGCCGCGCCAAGGACGACGGCGTGGAGATCCTCGGCATCGGCGAGATGGGCATCGGCAACACCTCCACCTCGTCGGCGGTGCTCTGCGCGCTCACCGGGCTGACCGCGGAGGAGACTGTCAGCCGCGGCGGCGGCGTCAACGACGCCGGATTCGCGCGCAAGAAGGCGGTCATCGACGGCGCGCTCGCCGCGTGGAAGCCCGATCCCGCCGACCCGGTGGACGCGCTTGCCAAGGTCGGCGGCTTCGACCTCTGCGGCATGACCGGCGCCTTTCTCGGCGCGGCGGCGTCGCGCCTGCCGGTGGTGATCGACGGCTTTATCAGCGCGGTCGCCGCGCTGTGCGCCGCGCGGCTCAACCCGCTGTGCGCCGCCTACATGATTCCCTCGCACGCCTCGATGGAGCGCGGCTACGCGGTGGCGATGGACGCGCTGAAGCTCAGGCCGATGCTGGCGCTGGACATGCGCCTCGGCGAGGGCAGCGGCTGCCCGATCGCGTTCGAGATCGTCTCCGCCGCGCTGGACGTGCTCGAAAACATGGCGACGTTCGCCGAAGCCGCCATCGACGACGGCTATCTTTCCGAGATCCGCGCCAACGAGCGCTTTCAGGGGTGACGCATGGCGACGTTCATTTCCGGCGGCTGCAAAAACGGCAAATCCTATTTCGCCCAGCGCGTCGCCAAGGCGTACGGCGCGCCGCTGTACTATGTCGCGACCATGATTCCCCACGATGACGAGGACGACGCGCGCATCCTGCGCCACCGCGCCGATCGCGCGGGATGGGGCTTTGAGACGCTCGAGTGCGGACGCGACGTGCTCGCCTGTCTCGAGCGCGCCGACGCACGCGGGTCGTTCCTGATCGACAGCGCGACGGCGCTTCTGTCCAACGAGATGTTCGCCCCGGACGGCTTTCACGCCGGCGCGCCGGATAAGGTCGCCGCGGCGCTGGTGGAATTCGTGCGCCGCGCGCCCAATACGGTCGTCGTGTCCGATTACATCTATTCCGACGCGGCGGTGTACGACGAGTGGACGCTCGCCTACCGCCGCGGGCTGGCGCGGGTCGACCGCGCGCTCGCCCAAGCGTGCGACTGCGTCTGCGAGGCGGTCGCCGGTCAGATCATCGTCTACAAGGGGGCGCTGCCATGAAAACCGTGCGCGCGTTCTTCATGTGTCTGGGAATGTTCACGGCGCTGCCCTGCCCGTACCGCCCATGGGACGAATCGGCGCGCGGGCGCATGACCGCCTGCCTGCCCGCCGTCGGCCTCGTAGTCGGAGCGCTGTGGTACGCGCTGGCGCTCACCGCGCGGGCACTGCTGCCCGGCGCGCTCGCCGCGGCGCTCATCGCGGCACTGCCGCTATTGCTGACGGGGCTGATCCACTTCGACGGCTTCATGGACACCGCTGACGCGCTGCTGTCGTGGCGTCCGCTGGAGAAGCGGCAGGCGATCCTCAAGGACGTTCACTGCGGCTCGTTTTCCGTCGCCGCGGCAATCCTGCTGGCGATGTTCCAGTTCGCCGCGGCACTCGAGGTCATCGGCGGCGATCTGCGCCCGCTGATCCTCATTCCCGTCGCCGCGCGGTGCGGCTCGGCGCTGTGCGTGTCGCTGCTCAGGCCGATCGGTCACAGCGAATACGCCGCCATGCGCCGCGAACCCGCCGCGCCCATCGCCGCCGTCGCCTCGTTTGCGCTGGCGATGGCGCTGGGCGGCACATTGATGGGCGGCGCCTGCGCCGCCTGTCTCGCCGCGACGGCGCTCGGCTATGCGCTGGCGATGCTTTGGGCCTACCGCGCCCTGCGCGGCGTGTCGGGCGACCTCGCCGGCTTTTCGCTGTGCATCGGCGAGCTGTGCGGCATCATCGCGCTCGCCATCGCCAGCTGACTTTACCAAATTGCGGAGGAAAGCATGATCTTCATCATCGGAGGAAGCGACCAGGGCAAGTGCGCCTTCGCGCGCGAGACCCTCGGCGCTGCGGAGGACGACTTTTTTATCTGCGGCGAGGAGACGCGCGAGATCGACTTCTCCCGCCGCTGCATCGCCCACATCGAGCGCTTTGCGCTTGGCTGCGTCCGGCGCGGCGAATCGGTCGAGGACTACTGGCGCGCCAATGCGGCGCGGCTGGACGGCAAGGTGCTCATCGCCGACGACATCTCCTGCGGCATCGTGCCCGTGGACGCAACGCTGCGCGCGTGGCGCGAGGCGAACGGGCGCGCCAACGCCTTCCTCGCCGGTCGCGCCGAACGCGTCTGGCGCGTGTTTTGCGGGTTAGGGCAGGTGATCAAGTGAGCGCGCTGATCCTCATCCGCCACAGCCTCACCGAGGGCAACGAGCGCCGCCTCTACTACGGCGCCACCGACCTGCCGCTGACGGAGGCGGGCCGCGCGCTGTGCCAATCGCTGCGCGGTAGCTATGACCTGCCCGACGGCATTCACTTCGCCACCAGCGGCATGCTGCGCGCGGAGCAGACGCTGGAACTGCTGTTCGGCGACGGGCCGCACGAGCGCTTCCCCGACCTGCGCGAGGCGGAGATGGGCATCTTCGAGATGAAGAGCTACGACGAGCTCAAGGACACGCCCGCGTACCAGCGCTGGCTCGCCGACACGTCGGGGCAGTTTGAAATTCCTGGCGGCGAAAGCAACCGGCAGGTGCTCGCGCGCGTGACGCGCTGCGTCGAGGCGCTGGCGCGGCGCGGCGGGAACTGGCTGATCGTCTGCCACGGCGGCGTGATCGCCTGCACGCTCAGCTCGCTGTTCCCCGGCGGCAAGCCGGGCTTCTGGGATTGGATTCCCTCCGCATGCCATGGCTACCGGATCGACTTCGCGCCCGACGCGCATCCTGCGGGCTTCACGCCCGTCTAGGCGCTGGATGCGAAAGCCGCAAGAACTCTGGGCGCAAAGCGCTGTGCGCCAATGCCACAGCGAGTTGTGCTGCGCGCAGAAACCGCTGCCCGCGCTCAACCGCACGTGCATATCAGAGGTTGCAGCGATTGTGCTGCGCACAGAAACCTGCAAAGCGGACGCGACGGCGGCGATGCGGCTGAAAATGCACGCACAGTCGCTTTTCTGCCGCATAACACATCCCCTACGGTACGCCAAAACGCTGTGACCAGCGCACACGAGCCTCTCTTCTCCCCTTGTCCCCGCACACCCGGGACGAGCCCTAAAATCATCGGCAGTGACTGCACTTCGCGGCTTCTCTCGCGTCCCGCATGCGCGAGGACAGCGATTGCGGAAACGGACTCGAGTTGAAACGGCAGTCCTCTTTCCCACATGTGCGATGGCGACATAATCCCCATGAGGCTCTTGCCGCCATCAATTCAGAACACTGATAAAAGCGCAAACGCAAACATCGCACCGATCGAAAAAATCGGCGTGATGTTTGCGTTTTTCGTATACTGCAAGCTTACACCTCGACTTGATCTTCTCAACGCTCCTCCGGCGGTCTGTCTGCCTTACCAGCATCCCGCCGGAGCGGGTCCGGCGGATGCTTACGCCTCGGGGATGACCGAATTGCCCGCGAGGATCTCCGGCTTGTAAACCATGCTGTCCGCTTCGGTGATCTCGCGAATCACGCGGCAGGGAACGCCGGCGGCAAAGCTGTTCGCCGGAATGTCGCGCGTTACCACGCTGCCGGCGCCGATGACGCAGCCGTCGCCAATCGTCACGCCGGGACAAACCGTCACCCCCGCGCCGAGCCAGCAGTTGCTGCCGATCTTCACCGGGCGCGCGTAGCACAGGTGCTTCTCCACGCCGTTCTCATCGCGCATGCGCAGGCGCTCGGCGGCGCGCATCGGGTGAACGGGCGTGACGATGGTGACGTTGGGCCCGAAGTCGCAGTGGTCGCCGATCTCCACCGGCGCATCGTCCTGCACGGTCAGGTTGAAGTTGATGAACACGTGCGCGCCGATGCGCGTGTGCCGACCGTAGTGAAAGAAGATCGGTCCCTGCAAAAAGGTGCCCTCGCCGATCGCGCCGAGCATCTCGCCGAGGATCCGTGCACGCTTTTCGGTCTCGTGCTGATAGGTCTGATTGTAGTCGAGATTCAGATTATGCGTGCGCAGCTTGATCGCCTGCAGCTCAGGGGTCGCCGGACAGAACAGCTCGCCCGCCAGGATCTTCTCCTCTTCCCGCATGGGAGGTCCACTTCTTTCGTTCGCGCCGCCATGGGCGCTTCCAAGCGGCTTTATTTTAGCACGGCGCTCCGCGGCTGTCAATTCCCGCGGGTCTCGCGAAGCATCCGATCCAGCAGCCCGGCGGCATCGTAGATGAGGCGCTCGCAGGGGCGGCTCTGATAGTACGCCTCGGTGCGCTCGGCGGGCACATGACCGCTGCCCGCCTGATCGCCGAGCAGGTCGCGGCACAACAGCGAGCCGTTGTGCGCGCGGAAGCGGTTCGCCAGCTGCTGCACGCGCGCGTAGTGCAGCGCCTTCGCGCCGCGGTCGGTGGGATCGAGCGGCGCCCGCAGCGCGCCCAGCGCCATCAGCGCCCCGGACAGCGCCCCGCAGACCTCGCGCAGCCGCCCCATGCCGCCGCCGAACGACGCCGACAGCCGAATCGCCAGCGCTTCGTCCAGCCCCGTCAGGTCGCAGTACGCCACAAAGACCGACTGCGCGCAGTTGCAGCCTTCGCGAAACAGCCGCGCCGCGCGCTCCGCGTGACTCTCCACGCCGCCGGTGCGGCGCAGTTCCGCGATCATCACGCGCATGCCGTCTACTTCGCGCGCGGCGGAAAAGCCCATCTCCTCGTACAGCACCTGTCCGGCGCGATCCGCTCGCACGGCCAGTGACGCGCGCCGGTAGCCGCGCTCGCGCAGCGCGTCCAACATCGCGCGCAGCAGCGCGCGCTCGATGTCCGGCGCGGATGCGGTGAGCGCCAGCGCCGGCGTCTCGCTCTCGGCAGAGCCGGCGCCGCGCGGTCGACGCGCCCACACGGCGCCGACAACCCTGCCGTCCGATTCCGCGCACAGCGCGAGGTCGCCGGGCAAATCACCGAAGCCGGCGAGCTGCGCGCGCAGGCGCTCAAGCGATGGTCCAGAAACGTCCCTGAAAAGCGCTTCGCCCAGCAGGGCGCATTCTTCCGGCTGCACGGCGCGGATGACGGCGTTCATGCGCGATCCTTCCCTTCTGTCCATTCTTCAGGCTGTCCTTCCTCCGATTCACGCGCGATCCAGCCGCCGCCGACGAGCCGTTCGCCCTGATAGAACGCCGCCGCCTGCCCGGGCGCCGGCGCGCGCACGGGCGAATCGGCGACGACCGACGCGCCGTCCGCGTCGGGCAAGACGGTGCAATCGGGATTTTCCCACTTCGTATGGCGCACGCGCACGGAACAGCGCAGCGGCGCGACCGGCGGGTCGATCAGCCAACTCAGGTCGTGCACGCGGAACCGCGTTCGGAACAAATCCTCCCACAGCGCCGCGACGAGCGCGTTCTTCTCCGGCGCGATGGCGGCGACATACAGCTTTCGCCCGTCATAAAGGCCCGGCAGCCGCTGTCCGACGGTCCAGCGGTGAACGCCCTCGTGCCGCCCGACGGTTTCGCCGCGAAACAGCACTCGTCCCGGTCCGGGCACCGCGCCTCGGCGAGCGAGCCAGCCGGCGTAGTCGCGGTCGGGAATGAAGCAGATCTCCATGCTGTCCGGCTTGCGCGCGACGGGAAGGTCGAACTCGGCGGCGAGCGCGCGTACGCGCGCCTTTTCCATTCCGCCCAGCGGCAGCAGCAGCCGGCGCGCCTGTTCGCGCGTCAGGCGGCAGAGCATGTAGCTCTGGTCGTTGGCGGGCTCGCCGCGAAACAGCATGCCGTCCTTCGCGCGCGCGTAGTGTCCCGTGGCGATAAACGCCGCGCCGCGCGCGTCGGCGTCGTCGCAGAGGGCGCGAAACTTGACCTTCGGGTTGCAGAGAATGCAGGGATTGGGCGTCTCGCCGCGCAGGTACGCTTTGGCAAACGGCTGGCAGACCTGCGCCTCGAGCGCCTCGCGGATGTCGCACACGCGCAGGTCGACGCCGAGAAACGCCGCCGTCGCCTCGGCGTCAGCGCGGGCGGACGGGTCGCCGGCATCGAGGTAGAGCCCGAGCACCTCATAGCCGTCGCGCTGCAGCAGCCGGGCGGCGACCGCGGAGTCCACGCCGCCGGACAGCCCCAGCACGACGCGGCGATCAGATTTCATGGCCTTCGCCTCCACTTCTTTCGTCCTCTGGCTGCCGCCAGGGCATTTCAATCAGCTGCGCGGCGAGCGCTTCAACGGATGGCGGCGCGCCGGATGTGTCGACGCGGAAGGTCGGCACGTCGAGCTGCGGCGGCATGTACGGCGGCATCTCGACCGCCTCGCCCCGCAGCGCGCGCTCGACGCCGGGATCGCCATGGAAGTAGCATCGCGCCGGATCGCTGCCGCCGCGCCGCAGGTAGCGCGCGAACGCCGTTTCGTCGCCGGCATCGCAGAGCACAAAGGCGATCCGTGCCCTTCCCCGCAGCGGCGCGAGGCGCTCGTTCCATATGCCGTGCTGGAACGCCGCCTCGGCGACCAGCGACGCGCCGCCATCCAGCATGCGCGCGATGAGGTCGAAAAACAGGTCGGTCACCGCGGCGTTCGCCTGCGGCAGCGCAGCGCAGGGAACCTGTTGGGTGGCAACATAGCCCTCCTTGAGCGCGTCGCGGGACACAAGCGGCAGGTGCGCGCAGCGCGCGAGCGCCTCGGCAAGCGTCGTCTTGCCAGAACCTGGCCTGCCGGTGACGAGGATCAGCCGCGGCAGGCGTTTCGTTTCACAGTTCAAAGCGGTATTGCGCCTCCAGTTCCATCCAACGTTTGAGAAACGCCTCGCCTTCCGGGTCCTCCGCAATGATGCGCACGGCGCGGCGCACCGCGCGCACGAACTCGGGATCCAGCCCGCGCCTGCCGCTGCGCGCCAGCGGGCACATCGCCCGCGCGCGGGCGTCCATGCGCACCGTCCAGCCCTTCTCGCCGCGCACGGGCGTCAGCGGAAAGATTCGGCAGCCGAGCGGTCGGCGCTCGCGATCGCACCGCCCGTCGCACACGAGCATCGGCGCAAATTCCGCGGGCTGGATGCGCATCCAGTCCGCCTCCGCGAACAGCGCCTCCTCTCCGGGAAACAGGTACACGCCGCCCTGTCCGTCCTCGTCCGGCTGGCAGCATGCCGCGCCGCAGAGCGCACCGCAGTCGCTCAGCATCGGCGTTCGCTCGCCAATGCAGCTGCGCGCGCGCAGGATGATCGTCGTATCCATGGAACCTCCTGACATTGCATGCGCCGGAAAGGGAAACGTCAGGGGGACGCTGTCCCCCTGAACCCCCTGCCAAAGGGGATGATCCCCTTTGGAATCCTCGGCAAGTGTACAGATTTGGATCTGGGTGCTGCCGTGCCCGGCGGAGGGCCGGGCGCGGCTTCTGGCTTTGGCGGCGATTGGATGCCCGGAATGGGGATTTACGGCGCGGCGCGGGAAGCGGTTGGCGCGGCGCAGAGGAAATCGAGCACTGTCCGGTTGAACGCCTCGGGATTTTCCCGCGCGACGAAATGATCGCCGGGCAGGATGGCGAGCTGGCTGCCGGGAATTGCGCGGGCGATCTTCTCGGTATGGCAGCGGCGGATCATGTCGCGGTCGCCGGCGACGACGAGCGTCGGCACGGTCAGCGCAGCGAGATCCTTGGAACGAATGTGCGGTTCGCGGACCATCAGCCCAAGCAGTTCGCATTTGTGCGCGGCGCGAGGATCGAATCTTGCGCGCGCCGCGCACAGCGCATAGTCGAGGACGATGGGCAGCTGCACGCGGAGCCGGACGCCGCCGGGATACAGGTTGCCGCCGTTGAGCACGAGCCGGACCACGCGCTCGGGGTGCCTGAGGGCGAACAGCAGGGCGATGTTCGCGCCATCGCTGAAGCCGAGCAGCTGAGCGCGCAGGATGCGCTGTTCGTCCATGAAGTTCGCCAAGTCATCGGCAAACTGCGACAGCGTAAACGGCGCGGTTCCGCGCGGCGAGGCGCCGTGACCGCGCGTGTCCAGCGCGATTGTGCGAAAGCGCGCGGCGAAGGGCGCCATCTGATGCTGGAAGTAACCGCAGTCTTCGCCGTTCCCGTGCAGCAAAATCAGCGCCTCGCCCGTGCCGCGCGCAATGAAGTGGAGCATGTCAGACGATGGTAACCAGCTCGTAATCGCTCGATCCGAGGCCGATCTTCACGCCCTGTTCGATGCCGGCTTCCCAGTTCGTGTCCGGATGCATGATGTGGAAGTGGTCGGCGCCGGGCGCGGGATGCTTTTCGCCGAGGAACGAATCGGCGATGGCGTGCTCGCGGTTGGCGGCGTCGGCACAGGCCTTGTCGATGGCGACGGGATCGAACGACGCAAACATGCCCACGTCCGGAATGACCGGTGCGTCGTTGAGGCCGTAGCAGTCGCAAAACGGCGAGACGTCGATCAGCAGCGAGATGTGGAAGCAGGGGCGGTCCTTGCAGACGGCAAGCGCGTATTCGCTGACCTTGCGCGCGAGGATCTCGCAGCCGTTTTCCGCGCCCGGGCGCATGGCCTTCGTCGGGCAGACGCCGATGCAGCGACCGCAGCCCTTGCACTTGTCGTAGTCCACATGGGCGCGGGTATCGACGGCAATCGCGCCGTGGGCGCAGTTTTCGGCGCAGACGCCGCAGGCGACACAGTCCTCGGCGTGCACGGCGGGCTTTTCGGTCTCGTGCATCTCCGCCTTGCCGCGCGTGGAGCCGCAGCCCATGCCGATGTTCTTCAGCGTGCCGCCGAAGCCGGTGCCCTCGTGGCCCTTGAAGTGGGTCAGCGAGATGAACACGTCGGCGTCCATCACGGCGCGGCCGATCTTCGCCGCGCGCACGTACTCGCCGTCGATCGGCACGAGCACGTCGTCGTCGCCCTTGAGGCCGTCGGCGATGATCGTCTGGCAGCCGAGGCAGAAGGGATTGTAGCCGTGCTGATAGGCGATGTCCAGATGGTCCAGCGCGTTCTTGCGCGCGCCGACGTAGAGCGTCGAGCAGTCGGTGGCAAACGGCTTGCCGCCGAGCGACTTGACGAGATTGGCGATTGCGCGGGCGTAGTCGGGGCGCAGGAAGGCGAGGTTGCCTTCCTCGCCAAAGTGCACCTTGATGGCGGTGAACTTGTCCTTGAAGTCGATCTTCTCGATGCCGGCGGCGCGGCACAGCCGCACCAGCTTGTCGCAGAGGTTTTCGTCCCCCACCGTGCGCATGGTGGTAAAGTAGACCTTGGATTTGGGCATATTCGTTTCCTCCCGATAGACGTTCGCTGCGTTCATGCGTGCAAATCAAAACTCCGACAGTTTATCATAGCATATTTTTCCCCCGCGCGCAAGCGCGTTCGCGCGGCGTTAGAATGCAATTTTACAAGGAATTCCCTTGCGCGGCGGAGGCAGACGTGATATAATCTTCGGTGAAGCAGAAGTGACCACTTCTCACCTTGCGTCGCAAGTTGCAATGGTTTTGAATAATGCCGGCCCGAGCGGGGCAGGTGTGGAGTGGCGCGGAAGCGCTACTCTTTTTTCTTTGGCGAATTGCATTGAGGAGGTGCATCGGTATTAACGATCTCATGATTAACGAGGAGATCCGCGATCGTGAAGTGCGCGTCGTAGATCGAAACGGCGAACAGCTGGGCATCATGCCCATCCGGCAGGCGCTGGAGATGGCTGAAGAGGCACAGCTTGACTTGGTCAAGATTGCCCCGCAGGCGCGTCCCCCGGTCTGCAAGATCATGGACTACGGGAAGTATCGCTTCGAGCAGTCCAAGAAAGAGCGCGAATTCCGCAAAAATCAGAAGGTCATTACCGTTAAAGAGGTGCGCCTGTCCGCAACCATTGAGGACCACGACATTGATGTCAAGCTCAAGAACGCGATCAAGTTCCTGAAGGACGGCAACAAGGTCAAGGCTACGATTCGCTTCCGTGGTCGCCAGATCACGCACTCCGAGATCGGTCGTCAGGTGATGACCGAATTTGCGGAGCGGATTAAGGAGTATGGAACGGTCGACAAGGCGCCGCAGATCGAAGGGCGGAATATGTCGATGTTCATCAGCCCCAAACCCGGCGCCGACTGATCGGCGCGCACCGATGACGAGAGGAGGAAATCCCAATGCCCAAACAGAAAACGCACAAGGGCGCGGCGAAGCGCTTTGACTTTACCAAGAGCGGCAAGGCCAAGCACGCTCAGGCATTCCGCCGCCACATCCTGACCAAGAAGCCCACCAAGCGCACCCGCAATCTCCGCAAGGCCGCCTATCTGACCACGACGGAGAGCAAGACGATGAAGAAACTGCTGCCCTACAAGTAAGGAGGCGAATCCAAGATGGCAAGAGTCAAGCGTGCAGTCAACGCACAGAAGAAAAAGCGCAAGGTCATGAAGCTCGCGAAGGGTTACTTCGGAGCCAAGAGCAAGCAGTACCGCGCCGCCAGCGAGCAGGTTCGCCGCTCCCTGCGCTACGCCTATATCGGTCGCAAGCTGAGGAAGCGCGACTTCCGCAGCTTGTGGATCACCCGCATCAACGCCGCCGCCCGCCTCAACGGCATGAGCTACTCCAAGCTGATGAACGGCCTCAAGGTCGCCGGCGTCGACATCAACCGCAAGATGCTCTCCGAGCTCGCCATCAACGATCCGTCCGCGTTCACCGCGCTGGCGGACAAGGCGAAGGAAGCGCTGAACACGTAAGCGCATCCCAAAACGCCCCGCGCAATCGCGCCGGGGCGTTTTTCAGGATGTTGACAAAGTTAACAGACTGTCAGAGCGTTGAGAAAGCCTGCAAGCCAAGGAAACAAACTTGCATCCAAGGGAACTTACATAGACGTAAGTGACCGCAGGATGCAAGTGCGCTGACAAGGAAATTTTGCCAGTGGCAAATTTGTCGCCAAGGGTGACTGGATTTGACGATCCCGAAGGGCTCGGCAAATCCACCGCAGGAAGCGAAAATTGCCTCCGACTTCTTTCTTATTTGGGCAATTTTAGCGGTTGTAGGCTTTGTCAGCGCTCTGAAAGCGCCCCGCGCAATCTATTCGGGGGTCATAAGAAAGTAATCTCACATTTCTCACAGGAACGGCATGGCTCTGGTCATGCCGTTTCCTGTTTCAGCAGTTCTTCCACCGGGATAAAGCCTACAAGGTCGTAGGAGATGCGGATGTTCTGCCGCCGTTTGCCACTGCTCTTGTCCGGCGCTTCAATGTAAATCGCCTTCACAAGCTCCCGCAGCGCATACGGCGTAAGTTCGTCCAAATCTTCATATTTGTGTGCCCGCTGAATAAACCGCTCCAGGTTCTCAATCTGTCGTTCCTGCGCTTCAATCTCCCGCTGCAAGGTCTGGATTTCCACTTTAAGCTGTGCCTGTTCGTCCTCATAGGCCTTGCTCATCATGGCAAATCGTTCATCGCTGATGCGCCCCGCCACATTGTCCTCGTAGATGCGGAGAAACAGCCTGTCGAGCTCTGTCAACCGTTTCTCCGCCTGAGCCAGATGCTTCCGGTGTCCGCAGATGGCTTCCTCTCCAGACAATCGAAGTTTGCGTTCCATGACCTCGCGAAAGTGCTTTTCGTACCGCGCCACATAGGAGATGACCGCTTTCATGTGCATCCAGACCAGATCTTCCAGGACGACCGCCCGGATGAAGTGCGCCGAACAGCTTCCCGTATTGTTGCGGTAGTTGGCACAGACGAAGTGATCCTGCCGCTTCTCAAGGTAACTGGTGGTGCAATACCGCATCTTCGCCCCGCAGTCGGCGCAGTAGACCATGCCGGAGAACAGGCTGCTCTTGCCCGTTTTCGTCCTGCGATGGCGCTGCTGGCGGATCTCCTGCACCTTGTCAAACACTTCCTGCCCGATGATCGCCGGATGGGTATTGTAGAAAACCGCCTGTTTTTCAAGGGGTGTGTCCCGCTGCTTCCTGTCCCAGATGGAATTTGTGTAGGTCTTGAAGTTGACCGAACAGCCTGTGTACTCCCGCCGTTCCAGTATGTGGACAACGGTGTTGGTATTCCAATGATAGGGATCACCGGTTTCCGGGCTTGGGGTGTTGATGCCAATTTGCCGCTTGTACGCGGTGGGATTCAGCACCCGTTCCTCCCGCAGGAGCCTTGCGATCTGCGTCGGCCCTCGCCCTTCCATGCACAGCTTGAAGATTCGCTTCACCACCACAGCCGCCGCTTCGTCCACAACCCACCTAGTCTTATCCTCCGGGTCTTTGCGATACCCGAACGGGACATGGACCGTCAGCGGAACGCCTCTCTCGCCCTTTGCCTTGTTCACCGCCCGGATTTTGCGGCTGGTATCCTTGCGAAAAACTCGTTGAACCAGTTCTTGATGCCGGCGATGTCGCTGTCCGTGCTGTTGGGGTCGATGGTGTCAAAGTGGTCGTTGACGGCGATATACCGCACATTGTACTTCGGGAAAGTGAAGTTGATGTACAGCCCGGTCAGCGAGGAATTCCGCCCCAGTCTGGACAGGTCCTTGGTGATGCAGACGGTCACCCGTCCCGCTTCGATCTCCGCGAGCATGGCCTGGAAACCGGGGCGGTCGTAGTTGGTGCCGCTGTACCCGTCGTCTACGAAAAAGGTCGGGTTGGGAAAGCGGTTCTCCCTGGCGTACTGGAACAGGATCATCTTCTGGTTCTGGATGGAGTTCGATACGTCTTCCTTGCCGCCCTTTTTATCCCCCTTCAAATCTTCCACGGACAGACGGCAGTAGAGCGCGGTGATTTTGTCAGTTGCCCGCAGCATTTCTGTTTCCTCCTTCAATGGGGCAACTGCCAGTACAGGATTGGTTGTTTCCATTGTATCATACGTCAACAAATTTGTCATTCTCAATCCTCCGCCTTATCCATAAATCTTTCTGCCATGACGCGCTCCATTTTCTTGTCCAGCGCCTCCGTTCCATCGTAGGCGCCTGTGACAGAGTATATTGTGCCGCCGATCTCTTTCTGCAAGGTGAACTCCGGCCACCAGAAAGCGGACAGGTTTTTTACGCATATTCGCTTCGCGTCTTTGAGGGTGTATTTCATGTGATTTTGCCTCCCGAGTCGTGTTTTTTGAGCAATAAACCTTGAAACCGCCTGCTCAGTCTGCTCATCCTGCACATTTTGCGCAGCATGAGCAGGGCGAGCAGGCGATTTTTGCATCTACGCGCACAATTTGACAATTCGTTCCAAGTGCATGTGGCGTCTACGGCACAAAATGGTTCAGCGCTACATTGTGAAATCCCCTGCTCGTACCAACGCACTTGTCGTCATAGATGATGCCAAGGGCTTTCTGGTTGTCTTTCAAGTGATGAATAAAGGCCGCTGTCGCCCTCGGCTTTTCCAGATTGTCACGGCACCAGCGCTCATAAACCCTATAGAAATCAATGGATTTACACTTTGCCCCGGCCTTGATTTCAAAGTATCCCTCCGATTTCAGAAAGCCCAGTATGTTGTTCCCCCGCTCCATTGCTTCCTTCAGATTTTCGGTCGTCCGCTCGCTGCTTGTGAATTGGTAATTGTTCGCAATCAACCTGTTCAGCCCTTCCAGCGCCCACAGAAGTATTCCCTCCCTCTCCCTCCGCATCTTATCGATCAGGAAAGGGTCATCCACACGACCGGCGGGCCGTTCCTTCGTAGTCAAAAGAAGCTGCCGGCGGTAAAAACCGTTGGATTTGTCATAGAGCGCGTGAAGGCCGCCGTTTCCAAAACAGGTAAAGCGTACATACAGTGTCCCCTGCATACTTTGCATCCCTTTGCGCTCGATGTCGATCTTGTCTTCCAGCGTCACCAGGGTTTTCAGGTTGTTGGTCTGGGGCAGGGCTTCTGTTTTCATATCGTCGTCCACCAGAAGCAGTTTGTATTCCAGATCTGCGCGGGCGAAGCGGTTTGTCTCCACTTTCTGCAGGCTTCCGGTGTACATGTTGTCGCCGAAGAGTTCTCGAAGCACCAGCCCGATTCTGGATTTCCCCTCGCCGCCCTTTCCGACCAGGAGCAGCATCTTCTGCGCCTTTGTGACCGGGATCAGGCAATAGCCGATATACTCCTGCAGCGCCGGTATATCGTCCGTGTAAAGCAACTCTTCCAGAAATCGCAGCCAGCACGATGGTTTTGCCGCTTCCGGGTCATACGCTACGGGCAGACGGTTTATGCAGTATTCCTTATCGGGGGTAAACCTGCCGTCCAGGAAATACGTTCCATTCGCCACATGGATCCGATCTGTCTGAACCTCCGGCGGCTCTGCCGCGCAGAGAGTTTGACGGCCTGGAGAAGTTGTTCCGTTTTCCGGGCGACGCCCGACTTCACATAGTCCCTGATGAGGGCAAAGATTTCTTTTTTCAGGATTGTCTCGTCGCTGATCATGCCGTCAACTGTGAAGAGTTTGTTGTGAAAGCAGCGCATTGGATGCCGTGCCAGAAAATAATCGGCAAACAACGGCTCGATCACCCGGCCTCTTTTGTCCAACCAGGCCAAAGGCTCCGGCTCTGTGCCTATGACCTGATTCTCCGGCGTGGCCGCCTTGTCCGGATGCTTGATGTCGTTGCGCTCTCCGCTCAGGCACATCGCTTCGTTGAAGTGGGACTGGGCTTTTTTGAGATAGAGAACTTTTGCAGCTTTCATGGTGAATTCCTCCTGTCCTTAGGGAATCTTGCAAACCCCTTCATTTATACAGTCAATCGGGGACACCTTTGGGGACGCAAAGACGCAATGTTTTGCAAATTTAACAGGCAGGAGGTTTAGAAACCGCGACGGAATCTTCACCCTGCGAAAGTGGTTATAAGCTGGATATAATTGTATCCAACTTATAACCACTTTTCGTTTTTCATATATCCACTTTGTAACCAAATACTATGTCCGGCAAAAGCGCGGTGGAGGGACGGAACGAAAAACGCAGTTTTCGCAGAGCAAGATTCTGCCCGGCAACCAGAAATTGCCCCCCGCAATTCTGTCGCCGCGAATCCTGGTGGGGATTCCGCTACTCACGCCCTCGGAACCGCACCTTTGGCGCTTGCCGGTTCACTGCGCTCACAGCATGGCTGCGCCATGAGGGATCACCTGCGTTTGAAAAGAATTGGGAGGTATCATGAGCAAAAACAAGAATGATCACAAAAAGCCAGTCGTTGCCAAAGATCGTTTTGTCGGCGTTCGATTGGACATGGAGAACTTTTTAAAGGTCGAAGAAGCGGCTATGGCTGCCGGTCTGTCCATTTCAGGATATATCCGAACAGCATTGACGCACAGGAAGATCACAATCAAGGAAGAGATCGTCGTTGAGGTTCCCGTGATCAAGGAACTCATCGCTGCTTTGGGAAAGATCGGCGCAAATCTGAACCGGATCGCCCATCATTTCAGCGCGGGCGGCGTGCTGTCACAACAGATGTACAGGGAAACTATGAAGGTATATGCCGACCTCTACGCCGTGAAGTTTGAAATTGAAAAGCTGGGAGGCGCATTTCGTAGCCATCCCAAAGCATATAGCCGAAAAAACAGCGACGATGGGCAGATGCAGCAGTATCTGCTCTTTCAGCATGAGCGGGACTCCGCCAAACCTATGCACGATGACGGCTTTCGAACCCTTCTCCGTTGCATGCATGACCAACTGCACCGGTTCCGCCTTGGCCGTGGCGCATATCTCGGTCGTGAAGTCAGAGGGAAAAGCTGGCGAGTTCGGAGATAGTCGCGTGTTCCGTCGCCTCCGGGATGGCATGAACGCTTCTCATGCAGACCGACCGCTTGATGCGCAGGTGCAGGCACTGCTCAATGATGTTTCGAGTCCTCTGAAGGGTATCGTACAGTTTGGACGCGAGCTTGTATTGGCTCCACAATGACAGCCATACGCATACCCGAAAAGAACCTCCCGCATCCCTCTGTGAAAAGCGCGTGAAAAGGGGCGTGAAAAACTGTACTGGAAGGGGGCGCATGCTGTATGATGGGCGCGTAAGGAAGTTCCTTCCAAAAAGCTTTGCAGAGGAGTTGGATAGTTTGAAGAAGTTTTGTATCGTCGCGCTGGCGTTGCTTTTGACGCTGGCCGTCGCGCTCACCGCCGCGGCCGAGGGCAGCGCCCTCGACGCTTTCCAGCAGTTGACCGGGCAGAATGTCTCCGGCGGGCAGGCCCCTGTGACCTTCAAGACGAATGAACAGTACCTCGACGAAGTGATGATGGGTAACTATTCCGTCATCTTCACCGACGCCGCCGGCGCGCAGGCCATCGCCCCGGCGCTGGACGGCCTGTGCGCCATCACCACGCAGGACATCGCCGCCTACGCCGCCTCGCACGGCCTCTCCGTGGCGCAGGTGCGCAACGCCTACTACCGGGCTCTGGCTAACGTGCTGCGCGCCGAGATCATGGTAAACCCCGCCTCCGAGGAGCGCTACCGCAACGTGCAGGTGATCCTCTCGCTGTTCCTCAACACCGACGA